>JABWCD010000029.1 GCA_013359265.1 Candidatus Hydrogenedentota bacterium | reverse complement strand
GCGATGCCCCTGGCTAGGGTTGCGTTGCGCCTTTGGCGCGCGGGACGAATGGTGCATTTTCGGAGTAGTTGTCATACCCCTATCGGGGCGCCCAGAAACCGTGAAAATGCAATTTCAGATTTGAAATCTCAAATCTCTAACCAACACGAGCGGGATAACGAAAAGGTCCATTTTCGGAACAGATTATGAAAACTTGAGCAGTGCGCTTTCAGCGCGCGGTGATAAGGGCGTGGACATTTTCCAGGGGCGATGCCCCTGGCTAGGGTTACGTTGCGCCTTTGGCGCGCGGGACGAATGGTGCATTTTCGGAGTAGTTGTCATACCCCTATCGGGGCGCCCAGAAACGGTGAAAACGCAATTTCAGATTTGAAGTCTCAAATCTCAAACCAACACGAGCGGCATGACGAAAAGGTCCGTTTTCGGAACAGCACGAGCACGAAGATGCACGCGCTTACTATCCCGAATCGCCGTAGTCCGAGCGACTTCGTTACTTGACGATCTCGAAGGAGCTGTCGCTAAGGTCCGAGAGGGAGCCATTGCTCTCCGACACGACGCGAACCTGATACCCGGGGCCAGCCTTCACTTTTCGTACGCGCCAGTTCTGTTGGCCGTCATTGACGAGACCCTGCTTGATTGTGCGATCGAAAACCCCGTTCTTGAATAGCTCGAGGCGAATCGTGCCGGGAACGTCGCCTTGCGATTGCCACTTGATCTTCGTCTTGGAACCTTTTTGAATGACTTCGCCGCCGTTTGGCGCGACCATCGACAACTTCGCAAACGCGTTCTGAACGACCGTCACGTCCACAGGCGAATTCTTCGCTTCGGCGGCCGTGAACCGAATGGTTGCGGACCGCGTCTGCGCGGTTGAGTTCGATCCGAACGACACTTCGATCTGCCCGGCATCCGTGCCTCCGGTTTCGGACGTGATGCCGAGCCAAGAGCCGGATATTACTTCCGCGTTCCACGCGACACCACTGCCGCCGGTCACCGCTACATCAAAGGTGGTCATTCCGACGCCCGCGCCAACATCGCGGTGATCGGGCGTCACGACGAGGTCCGGCGCCGCGGCCTGCGTCACCGTCACGTCCACTTGCGGGTTCGCCACGGCATCGCTCGTGATGCGAATCGTGCCCGTGCGCAACGCGCCGTTGTTCTTCTCAAACTGTAGATTGATGGTTCCCGTGTTCACGCCACTATCGCCCGAGGTGATATCGAGCCAGTCGCCGTCGAATACCTGCGCGCTCCATGTCGTGACCCCGCCGCCGGGATTGGACACATTGAACGACGTTGTGCCGGCGCCGTTGCCCACGTTGCGCGATTGCGGCGTCACCGCAAGGCCCGACGCGGCCGCTTGAACGATCGATACGTCGATGGGACTTCCGAACGCCGCCAGCGCCGACACGCGGACGGTTGCAGTCCGTTGCGACGACGTTGAGTTTGCGTCGAACGCGACGCGTATCGTGCCGCTGTTTGTACCGGTCGTTCCGGAGACAATCTCTATCCAATTCGTTCCCATGAATTCGAGCGCGTTCCAGTTGAACGTGCCCGAAGCGATGTTGGAAACCGTAAACTCCACTTCGCCCGACCCGGAGCCGACGTTATGCGAAAGCGGCGTCACGCTCAGCCGCCCGCGCGACGAAGTGTAGTTCTGATTGATCTGGTCCGAACTCACGTTGTTGTACGAGCGCGATGTAGGGCTGAACGAGTACCCGCTCAATTGCGGCGTGACTGTCCCCGTGAAGCCGCCGCTGATCGTGGCCGTATAGAACCCGTTTGCGTCGGTTACCGGCGGCCCTGGAAGGCCATTCATGGTCACTCCGGCAACGGCGCCCGCGCCAATTTCGGTGATTGTTCCGGAGATCGTGAAGTCCTGGTCGCACAACGCATACGCGGACATGTCGCTCTCGACGAGGTCCGGCGGGGTGCCGAGCCCCTCGGACAGGCCGATGAGGCCGTTGTTTGTCGAACAATCGAGATGCGTGATTTTGATGACGCCGTCGAAGAACAGCTCGACCTGGAAACTGTTCGAGCCGCCGATCTCGAACTCGGGCACGCCGACCCATGTTACGACGGCGCGGTCGGTGAGTTGTTGGAACCGTACCGGGTGCGACTGGTCCGGGACAAAATCGTTCAGGAGCGGCGAGATTCGGGGCTGCGCGAAGTGCAAGGCGAACGATTCCGTGAAATCGGTGGACCCTTCGTCAAACGAAATGTTGCCGTTGCTGCTCACGAAAAACGACGAGTACGTCACGCCATATAGGATTACGGTCTTGCCTCCGGTCAGCGTAATCTGCGCGAAGTCGTCGTCTCCGACATTCAGGATTGTGCCCGTGCTTGGATTCGTCGGGAACAGTGTTGCGGGCGCGCGGCACACGCTGTAGCCGCTCGTGGACGTGTCGGGCGTGAAGGTCAATGTCTGCCGGTCTACGTCGTTCGCGGTATCGGAAAACAGCTCCGTGAAGAAGTCCGGCACGTCGGTCGTTGTGAACGTGAAGCAACTCCCGCCGTTTGCCGTCGCGGTATTGCCGGAACTGTCCGTCGCGTCGACGGCGAAGAAATACTGGGTCGCGGGCGTAAGGCCCGTCAGCGTGAACTCGTGTTGCGTGGATTCGCCCGCGCTCTGCGCCGACTGGCTGAGCGCGCCGCACGACGTACCGTAGCGGATGGCCGAATTCGCCGGTTCGTTCGTCTCGAACGTCACCATCGCCTGGTTGCTGAATATGCCCGAGACCTGCACGTTCGATATCGCCGGCGCGGCGCAGTCAACGGACGACGTATCCTGCACCTGGGCGGGCTGCCCGGTTCCGTCATCGGCGTCTTCGTACGTCGCAGTAATTGTAGCGCCGTTCGTCACCTCCAGGGTGCCGTTCGCTACGGGCGCGCCGGTGCTCGTGTTCATCGTGCCGGTAAACACGCCGCTATCCACCGCGGTCTCCTGCAGCGTCAGCGATTCGGAGTCGCCGTTCGAGGTCGAAACGTCCACTGCGATGTTGCCGCTACCGCGCAAGTCGGCGTCACTTACGGTCACGGTCACGGTGTCGTCGCACGATACCAGCGCCGGTGAAATCGAGATCAATCCCGCGAACGTCTGGTTCGTAGCATTCGTAGCGAACAGCGCGAAATCCTGATCGAGCGATCCGCCCACGTTCGGTACGCCGTCACCGGCGATGTTGAACGCGCGCACGCGCACAGTCAACGGCCCATCGCTTGGATTGTTCAGGTACACGGCTTCGATTGTGTTTCGATTGTCCGCGGCGCCGCCGGTCGTAGAAAAGCCGTTCGAGAACACATTGCCGCGATACAGCGTGCCATTGTCCTCGACCTCGAGGTTGAGGTTATTCACCAGAGCGACCGTGCCCGGAACGCCCGGGGCGTCCGTCCAGGTCAACGTAATCTTGATGGGCTTCGCCGGATCGACGCGCGTCAGCAACGTCTCGTAGGTTTGGCCGGACGCAGTGAATCGTTCTTCCTGGTCCACGACGAAAAGCGAATCCTTGAATGCGATGAGATTGCCGAGGTTGATGGAGCCCCAGCCTTGCCGCTGGTTTGGCACATGCCCAATCGTGCCGCCGTTGCCGTCGTTGCCGCCTTGGAGACTGGTCGCTGTGTTCGTGAGCACGGCGCGGATCAGGGCCGGGCTTGGGTTGGCGGGAATGTCCTTTGACGCGAGTTGTTCGTTGAACAGCTCCTGGACAATCATTCCCGCGCCGCACGCGATCGGACAGGAATGACTCGTCCCGGAGGATCGCGCGTAACTGGTCTGACCCGCGGGCCAGAACTGATCGCACACGCCTAATCCGTTGTATTCCGGGCTGGTCGAAGCGGGCCCTTGGACATGCGTGCCCACGGCGATGAGCGTGATGCCGAAACGGCCGTCGTCCGTCGGGCCGCGGCTGGAAAAGTCCACGATGTCGCGGTTGCTGTTCGATGACGACGGCGTCACAAGGCATCCGTCGGTCCCGTCGGCATCGCTGTTTTCGCCCGCGCCAACGGTAATGACGTTCTTCGCGGTGCCCGGCGAACCGATCGTTCCGTCGCTCGGCCCGTCGTTGCCCGCCGAGAAGAAGTACACCATCGGCTGATTGCCCGATTCGACGAGGTCGCAGTCCCGCGTCAGCGCGTCGAACGCCGCCGAATCTGAATTGTAGTCGCCGTCAACGGACGCGCCCCACGAGTTGCTCGAGAACCGCGCGCCCGCGTTTTGCGCGAGGCGCGAGAGGTCCGCGTAGGTGTTGTTCCCGATATCGAATGGGCCGAAATTGTTTCGGAACACCTTCGTCGCGTACACGCGGGCCTGCGGCGCCACGCCCTGGCCCAACTTGAAGCCCGCGGCATCGGTCGTCCCCAACGTCGCGTTGCCCATAATGATGCCGGCGTTGATCTGACCGTGACCGTCCTGGCTGTCACCCGCGAGGTCCGATGTCGCGTTGAAGATTCCCGCGATCCGGCCGAGGATGTCGGCGTGTGCCGTGCCCGCCGCGTTCGTTGCGATGCCGCGGTCGAGCCCGTCGTCCTGCACCTGCACGACGATATCATTGCCACCGCTAAGGCCTTTCGACGCCAACCACGTTGTGTACCCCGGACCGGTCGGCGCCGTGCCACCCGCATTGAGATTGCCCGCGGCAGTTTGCGCGCCACGTTCCCCGTGGAGTTCATTCTCCGGCTCGGTCTCGATGCGGAACACGGAATTGATCGTGGATATGTCGACTGCCTTCGCAAGTGAAGCGTCAATCCGCGTTTCGCACCACCCCATCGGCGTCTTGCGAAGACTCTTAATTCGGTGCCCCTGCCCGGCCAATTCCTTGGCAGCCCACGGATCGGCACTTAGAATGATAAATTTGCGTGTGGCCACAGCCGCCTTCGCCGTGGCTGTCGCCGATAGCTCGTTGGCGACGCTTCGGCTCAGTTTGGCGTAGTCCGGAAGGAGACCTGCCCAGGTCACCCCGGGGACCTTTCCAAGTTCCACCGCCGCCGAGGCGGGGGCGGTCACCAGGTACGCATAGTCCGGGATATAGTTGTGAACGGTAGCACCGGCGCCCTCGAGCGCACGAATGTCGTCCGGCTGTATTGGCCGCGAGAACTGGACAACCAGCGTTATTGGCTGGGCGTCTTGCGCTTTCTGACCGACTTGGGCCTCTGTGATGCGGGGGAGAGCCGCTGTATCGAGGGGAGTATTCGTGAACTGGAGTTGGCCGCCGGCCGCGGCCATCGCCACCAACACAAATAGAACGGTCGCGCGAACATCTGTACGCAGCATGACACCCTTTCCGAATCTGATCGCGCGTCCCCAGCCCGCCAATCAGCACAAACTCCAGTTGCCCTAAGTGTCCCTCTCGCAAAGGATTCGGTAGCGCAGCCCCTGCGCGCTCGGCATTGATATGCGTACAGCCAGCCTGTCCCGGCTCAAGTTTACGAGCGGGGCGCAGAATTTGTCAACAGATAAGTTTTTTAGCTCAGGCTCGACACGTGCTCCCGGCCATCGCATTTTTCCACGGGCACGTCCCGTGTTACTCTCTCCCGGCCGTCCCAAACAACGTAAAGCTAGAGGTAATCCATGCCCGCGAACGAGAACCTTGTTGCGCACTTCCCTCTCGCGAACGACGCCAACGACATTTCCCGGACGGGGCTGCGCGGCGACGCGCGCGGCGTGGTGTTTCGTGAAGGCGCGGCATGGTTTGATGGGCGCGGCGCGCACATCGAAGTGCCGGACCATGAAGTATTGCACCTCGGTACAAGCGACTTTACGATTTGCGCGTCCGTGCACTCCGATCAAATCCTTGATACCGTCCTCGGCGACATTCTCTGCAAGTTCGATCCCGCCGCGCGAAAGGGGTTCAATTTTGGGCTGCTGAATTACTCCGGCGTCACGTCGTCCACTCCGAACTGCCGCAACGTTTTCTTTGGAATCGACAACGGGGCGCTTGACGCCGAGTGGACCGACCGCGGCCGGCCGGGAAACGCGGTCTGTATTTTCTGTTTGTGCGTGTATAACGACGCGCTTTACGCGGGCACCTTCGAGAGCGGTAAGGATGAAAAGGGGCGCGTCTGGCGGTATGCCGGCGAAAGGAATTGGGAGGATTGCGGAGCGCCCTACGCCTCGAACGCGATCCTCGCGCTGGCGGAGTTCGACGGCAAACTCTATGCCGCCGCATCGCATTACCGATCGCGCGGATCGTCCCTGGCCGAATCCGAAAACGAGACGCCGGGCGGGCGCATCTTCCGATACGAAGGCGATCAAATGTGGACGGAAGTCGGTGCGCTCGAAGGCCACGAGGCCATCCACAGTCTCACAGTCTACCGCGACAAGCTCTATGCCTCGTCGCTCTATGCGCCACCGGGCGTGTACCGCTACGACGGCGACAACAAATGGACACCGTGCGGACATCCGGGCACGAACCCCGGCGGGCGCATCGTGCCCATGGGCGTGTGGCGCGGTCACATCTGGGGTGGCAGTTACGACGGCGAGTACAACATCTATCGCTATGCCGGCGGACAGCAGTGGGACGACATGGGCAAGGCCGCGGAAATCACGCAGACGTACTCGTTCATGCCGTACCGGGGGGAACTGTATATTGGCGCGTGGCCGAGCGGCGCGGTCTATCGCTGGGACGGACAGATGGGCTGGGAAAACGCCGGCCAACTGGGTCAGGAAAAAGAGGTGATGGGCATGGCCGTGTACAACGGCAAGCTCTACGGCGGCACCCTCCCGCTTGCGCAGGTCTACCGCTACGACGGCGACGGCAATTGGTACAACACCGGCCAGCTCGACAAGACACCGGACGTTGTCTATCGCCGCGCGTGGACTATGGCGATTTTCCGCGGACAACTCTTTTGCGGCACATTGCCATCCGGCCGCGTGTTCAGCATTGAAGCCGGCAAATGTGCGACGCTCGACAAGTCGTTGTCTCCGGGCTGGCACCACCTCGCCGTCACCAAGGAAGGCGGCCAAATCAACATCTTCGTCGACGGCGCGCTGTCCGCGCAGTCCGACGAATTCGACCATCGTCTCTTCGACATTACAAACGATAAGCCCATGACCATCGGCTTCGGCATGCACGATTACTTCAATGGCGCGATGAAGGACGTTCGCATCTACGCCAGGCCGCTCGGCCCGGACGAAATCCGCGCAATCGCAAAGGTATAGACTGCCCATGCATCGAAAGATAGTAATTCGTTCCATCCATCCAACGCGTCCTTTCGGACTTTCACCCTTCGCCATCGTGTTTGCGCTCGCCGTTTTGTCCGCCCCAGCGCAACCTCCCGCGCCCTCCCCCGAGGACGCGCAATACATCAAGAAATTCCGCGAGCACTACCCAAAAGTCGAGCCAGCGCCCACGCTCGCCGAATACGCCACTGCCGCGAGATTCGACGATCGCTTTCTTGGCGCGAAACTCGACGAATCGATCGAGATCATCAAATCCAAAGGGAACAATCAGGGCAACCTCGCCTGGGGCATCGCCTACTGGATGATCGGGTACAATCAGATGTACCGAAACACGCACGACCCGAAATATCTTGACGCCAACCTGCGCTGTGCCGAGACCGTCCTCTCCGTCCGCGACGACAAACAAAACGTCCAACTGTTCACCGGCGAAATTGCGACCGCGTGGAGCAGCGACAAGTATGCCAAGCGCGGCCGGGCCGTCTTCGGCGTACATACCGGCATGCTCGTGTATCCGATGCTCGATTTCCTCGTGCTGGTGAAAGAAAGACCCGAAGTGCTCGCGTCCGATTCCGATCGCTACGCCACCATCAAGAAGGAGGCGCTCGAGGCCCTCGCATGGCACGACCGCCAATGGCGCAACGGCCCCGCGGACGACGAGGGCCATTACATCATGATGAACCAGGAGGACAACCTGGACGGCAAGGTCAAGCCGGGCAACCGGCTCAGCGCGCTCGGCCGCGCAATCTGGACCGCGTGGAAACTGACCGGCGACGAACAGTACAAAGATCGCGCATTGCGCATGGGCCGCTATATCAAGCGCCGGCTGGCCATCGGACCCGACGGCGCGTATTACTGGCCCTATTGGCTGCCCGAAGGACTGCCGGAGAATCCCGTCGATCCAAAGGAAATCAAAGGCGAAGATAGCTCGCATGCGCAACTAACCATCTCGTTTCCGCTCATGCTCGCACAGGACAACGAAGTGTTTACGCAGGACGACGTAAAGATGCTCGGCGTTACCGTGCGCAACGGCATCGCCCGGCTCAGCGCAACGCCCGAAACGATGGGAGTGCTTCTCGGCTCCGTCACTGGCGACACCAACTTTGCGCCGAGCTACGTTTCGAGCCCTGACGGTTGGATCATCCCGGCGCTGACCAACCCCGAAGCCAAAGAATCGTTGCTGGCGTTTTACCTCGACTATCAGCCAAATCCCGCGGCACTCGACTTGGCCGCACTGATTGGATTAACTGCCACGAAGTGACCCATCGGAAACGCGGCCGATTCGCGACCGGCAAGTTCCTCGTAGTACAGTCTTCCCGGAGTACTCAGGGTCGTAAGGGTCGACACCCATGTCCATCGTCAAACGGGTGATGCGGTATCTGCTGGGAGTGCTGTTTGTACTTGCCGGCGTGAACCACTTCATAAGTCCGGCTTTTTACACAAATATCATGCCCGATTATCTCCCGATGCATTATGAACTGGTCCTGCTGAGCGGGATAACGGAAATTGTTGCGGGCGCCATGTTGTTGTACGGACCGACTGTTCGGCTGGGCGCATGGGGCATTGTCGCGATGCTCGTCGTTTTCTTTACGGTGCATATTCACATGATTTTGCAGGCGGACCGGTACGCCGGTGTTCCGCTGTGGGGACTGTGGCTCCGCCTGGTACTTCAGTTCCCCTTAATTGCGTGGGCGTGGTGGTTCACGCGCCCGGAGAAGTCTGTGCCGAAGGAGTCGATTGCATGAACGAATTTACGTTCCGCGCAGCGGATGGCGTCGAACTGGATGGCAGGCACTGGGCGTCGGCGCAGCCGCCGAAATCGAACGTTGTCATCGTACACGGTTTCGGCCATCACAGCGGGTCGTTCGAGGAAGTCGCGCAACACCTTAACAAACACAGTTTTGGCGTCTTCGCGTTCGACCAGCGCGGCCACGGCCGGTCTCCCGGCAAACGCGGGTACATCGTGTCGTTCGATAATTGGGTTAACGACACGCGCGCGTTTCTCGCGCACATCGCATCGCAAACCGCGGGCGCGCCGCTCATTCTGCTGGGACACAGCCTCGGCTGTCTCGCGCTCGGCCTGTACGCGATTCGCCACAAGCCGCCCGCGCGCGGGCTCGTCTTCAGCAGCGGCCTGCTAAAGATCCCCGATAATGTCCCCAAGGCGCTTCAAAGTCTGGCGTCCGTGCTCAGCGCGCTCACGCCGTGGCTGCCCGTTCAGAAAGTCGATGTCAATGCCTGCTCGCGCGATCCGAAGGCCGTGCAGGCGTTGCGCGACGATCCATTGCGTTACGGCGGCGCGGTGCACGCCCGCAGTGGCGCGGAAATCTCGAAGGGCATAGCCGAACTCCGCGCCCGCGCGACCGAGATCGATTTGCCCGTGCTCATCATGCACGGCACCAAAGATCGCCTCACCGATTGCCGGGGCAGCCGCGATCTGCATGCCGCGGTAAAGTCCGCGGATAAAACGCTGTGTATCTTCGATCGGGCGTACCACGAACTGTACAACGATTCCGACAAGGACCGCTGGTTCACTCAGGTCGTAACGTGGTTGGAGGCGCATCGGTAAGCCATGTTTGTAGTTGGCATTGTAACGACGATTCTTGCGACAACTTTCCATCTCATCGTGCGCGCGGCGGACATCGACGTGCCTTATCTCGCGGGCGTTCTGAAGATGACCGCATCCACCGGCTTTCTCGCCACCGCAATCGCCGCAGGCGCGTTTCGCTCGCGCGCCGGCGCCGCTTTGTTCGTGGGGCTTGTCTTCTCGTGGTTTGGCGATGTGTTTCTCATCGATTCGCAGTACTTCCTCGCGGGGCTCATCAGCTTTTTCATTGGGCACGTGTGCTATAGCGTTTCGTTCGCGATGCGCAAGGCGAACATCCCCGTGGCGGCCATCGCCGCCGTTGTGCTGCTCGTGCCCGGTTACTTTCTCTCACAGTGGATTTTGCCGGGGGTGAAAGACCCCGGCATGAAGGCGCCGGTCATCGCGTACACGTGCGTCATCTCGATCATGGTGGCCCTTGCCGCGGGCTGCCTCGCGCAGCGCGGCGGACGTTGGGTGCTCGCGGGGGCCGTTCTGTTCTATCTCTCCGACATCTTTGTCGCCCGCGCGGCCTTCGTGTCGCCCGGTTTCATTAATTCCCTTGTGGGACTTCCCCTGTATTTCGGGGGTCAACTTCTACTTGCTATCAGCATTACGTCAGTCGCCCAACCCGCTCCGGTAGATTCTATTCAGAATCCACAGTCCGAAATGCAAAATGAAGTCCCGCAAAACTGAAATCCTTTTCGTTGCGCTTCTCTGTGCGTCCTGCGCGCACATCACCGCACAGACTCCCCCATCATTCGCTCTCCACGAAATGGACATGCATCTTCACTGCGGACTCGAGCGGCCCGCCGCGCTCGACCAATGGATTGACATCGCCGCGCGCGACGGGCGCAAGGTCATCGTCATGCTCGATCACCTCGAGCTATACCGCAAAACGCCGGAGGAGTACGATGCGTGGCTCGCGGAGAAAAAGTTCCCGCGCTGGTATCCCATGGGCGAAGAAGGGCACCGCGCATTCAACGCGGAGTTGGACGCGATCATCGCGGCACGCCCCGATCTGCACTTATTCAAAGGCTGGGAGATTTACGAAGGCGAACTCGACACCGGCATCGAAGAGGCGCCCATGCGCATGGCGGACGTGATTGGTTGGCATATATCCCCGAATAACGGGCGCGAAGCGCCCAACGGCCAAACGCTCATCCAGCGCGCGCGCCAAGTGAAGGAACTGCAGAAACGATTTCCCATCCCCATGATTCTCTTCCACCCGTTTACGATGCGCATCGAAAACTTGCAACGCACCGCGCAGGCAAGTGGCCGCGATCCCAAGACCATTACGGTGCAGGAATACCGCTTCTTCCAGCCGGGCGAACAGGAAGAACTCGCCCGCATCCTCAAGGGAAGCGCCATCTACATCGAAATTGCCAAGGCCACCAGTGTCATGCAGCTTGACTCCGTCGTGCGCGAAGCGTTCATTCAGGACATCAAACCGCTCGCGGACCTCGGCGTGCGGTTCACGGTCTCCACGGACAACCACTACATGATCCACACACAATCCAAGTTCCAGCCCGGGATATATTGTCCGGAACTCGGCGTTACGCCGGAGAACACGAACACGATTGTGCAGGAGCTACTGCGAGCCCGGTAGCCTGGTTCGCATCGCCATGTCCTGTGCCGGTTGATCGCGTCCGGTCATTCCAACCCGTCCACAATTGCCCTGATGAACTGGGGATGAAACTCGCCGAATTTCGGCCCCGCCGTGTTCCGGCACATAACAATGATTAACTTGTTATCCGGGTCAATGCGCAATGTCGCAGCGGACGCGGCGCCGTGTCCGTAGGTCTGCTTGCTCAAGCCGGGCTCGCCCGTCCACACGGCGCCAATGCCCCACTCGAGGTTTTCGGCGGGAAACGTCACATACGGCGCCAACTTCACCGGCAGGAATTTCTCGAAGGTCTCTTGTTTGAAGAACCGCATGTTCCCGTACGCGCCCTTGTTCAACAGCATCTGCGCGATCGTCGCGATGTCGCGCGGCGTGCTCATCGTGCGCGCGCTCATGTCGAACTCGTCCGTGTTCGCGCACCCGAGCGGGCCCCACATGTGCTTTAGAAAGAATTGTGGCAGCGCCTCGCCCGTGATTTGTTCGATGACCTTTCCCGCGATCGCATAGCCGCACCCGTTGTAGCCGTGGCGCGTGCCCACTTCGAGGTACGGATAGTATCCCGCGACGACTTCCTCGTAATCGTTCATCTCGTCGCCATAGTGATCGTTGAACATTCGCGGCGGGACGATGCCGAGCTGCAATCCGTTCGTATGCGCGAAGCAGTGGCGCACGGTCAACGGCGCTTTCACGCCGATTCCCCGCAACTGCGGCAGGTACCGGTCGAGCGGCGCATCGAGGTCAACCAGTCCCTGATCGACCAGCGTCATCATCGACACGCCAGACAGAAACTTCGAGATTGACGCCATCCAGCTCTTTGTATCCAGCGTCATCGGCTGGCCGTTGCGTTCGCCGTACGCCCGCTCGAAAAACACGACGCCATTGCGCACCAGGCAAACGGAAAACGGTTCCCTACTCTCTTCCACCCAACTCGTCAATACGGCGTCGATCTTGTCAATCGATTCCGGCTTGACCTTTGCCTCTTCGGGCGTGCCGTTGCGCAAAGTGGCCGCGGGCTCGCCTTCCTTCTGATACGGGCACACGAACGTGTTTGGATGCTCCGTATCTGTCCCGCCAATCTTGCGCTTCAATCCGACCCACCACTGTCGATCCAGCGCGAACACGTCGTCGTAGACCCCGCGAGGCCCGCTGTCGTTCGGCGTTTCGCTGAGTCCGGCAAGGACTACGGCGGCGTCTTTGTCCTCTGTCATCGCATCCTGAACCAGCCACTGTGTGAACGTGCCTACGGACGTTTGTTGCGCGGTTAAAGCGCCGTGATCTACTCCGAGTTCCTTGGGCAATGCAACGGTCCCTTCCGGCTTCAGATACCACCAACTGAACACGGGAAAGCCCGCAGGCTGACGGTACAACGTCGCGTAACGGCGGAGCGGCCGGCCCTCGTTCGGAACGATGTCGATGATCGCGCCGTAACGCCCCGGCTTACCGGCTGACGTCACCTTGTTGTAGTGCGCGTCGTAGAACGTTGTCTCAATGCGATACGGCCCGAGATAGCGCTCCGCGAGAATCGGGTTCTCGTAGTCGCACGCGGGAAAACTATCACCGGAGAAGACGGGCGGTTTGAATCGCGGCGCGTAGGTCATCAGTTTTTGTGCGCGCCAGACGCGCGCATCGGGCAGCGCGACGTCCGCCGCCGAGGAGCGGCCTACGCGCACGGTCAGTTCGCCAAACGTCTCGCCCGCGGGCGGCATATCGAACCGGAATTCCGCGCGGGGACGTCCGTTCGATTCCTTCAGCGGAGCTTCCGCAAGCGACCGCCGCTTCTCGCGGACAACGGCGTTCTCGCCGCTCCAATCGTTCGTGGTAACTACGCGCACAATTGCCCGCGCGAAATCGTCGTAGTGTGCGCGCGCCACGGCGCGCACCGGCGCACTGGGCTTACCCGCCAAGCGCAATTGGTACATGGCAAGCGTGCGGCCCGCGGCGGGCGTCTGCGGAAACCATGCCGCACGAAACGGAGGATCGTTTCCGTCTGCGTCGTTGATGTGGACCTGTAGGGCGGTTTCCACGCCGGCCTTGGGCGCAATTGCCAAATTGCTCCACGGTAGCCGTACCTCAATCGCGTATCCGCCGTTTATCTTGGCGCGCGCCACGTCAATCGCTACGGCGTCGCGCGGCTCGCGCTTGCGCCAGTCGAACGCTTTGTACTTCGGCCCCTGCTCGCCGGTGGCCACGCCCGGCGCAATCGCAAAGTGGATAAGGTCCTCCGCGCCAAGCGACGGTGACAACAGTAACTCGACGCTGTCCTTCTGCTGGTATGCATTCTCGTCGGTGCTTTCGACGAACGAATCGTCACGGACGGTCGCGAGCACAAGCAGTCCCAGTTCGTCCCAGCCCACGCGGAAAGTTGGATCAAAATCCGACGGCGCCAGCGCACTTCCGTCCACGGCCGTCATCAGGTTGACGCGAAACCCGTTCTTTCCCCAATCGTTGGCGTCGCCGTCGATGACAATGTTACGCAACCTCGGAATATCGTACGTGCGCGATTCGGGAATCTGGGCCAGCGCCGCAACGGGTAAAACCAAAAGCAGTATGAGTGAACGCATAGCGGCCTCCTGAACAAATTCCGGGGATTCGCTCACAGAGTACACGGTTTGTCCCGGCTTTGGGAATTCCGGCGCGGCAGAGGGTAAGATATCCGCGAAACTCCGGGGGTCGCATGGACATTCAGACCAGTATCTTTGAGGACGCCATCTCGCGATTGGACGCGGCGTTCCGCCACGCCGAAATAGATCCGGAATCGCTGGAAAAGCTGAAGCACCCGAAGGCGACACTGGAAGTGTCCATCCCCGTCCGCATGGATGACGGGTCGTTACGCGTGTTCAAGGGATACCGTGTGAAACACGACGACACGCGCGGGCCGACCAAGGGCGGCATTCGTTATCACCCGAGCGTGAACATGGACGAGGTGAAGGCGCTTGCGTTCTGGATGACGTGCAAGTGCGCGGTAGTGGGTTTGCCTTACGGCGGCGCGAAGGGCGGCATTCAGGTCAACCCGAAGGAACTGTCGCACCTCGAACTCGAACGATTGAGCCGCGGATTCATCGAACAGATCGCCGATTTCATCGGCCCGGAAACGGACGTGCCCGCGCCGGACGTGTACACCAATGCGATGATCATGGGCTGGATGATGGACGAATACTCGAAGATTGTCCGCAAGCGCACGCCCGCGGTGATCACCGGAAAGCCGATTCCGCTCGGCGGCAGCCTGGGCCGCGACGAGGCGACGGGCCGCGGCGCGTATTATTGCATCAAGGAAATCGAGGCGCTGAGGCAATGGAAGCCCGGTAGCGTACGCGTCGCGATTCAGGGCTTTGGCAATGCGGCGCAACACGTCGCGCTCCCCTTGCATAACGACGGGTACCGTATTGTCGCCGTCAGCGATTCGCACGGCGGGATTTACAGCGAGAACGGCTTCGACGTCCCCAGTCTGGTGCGAATCAAGGAACAAACGCGCGAGGTGAAGGCGGTGTACTGCGACGGCGCGTTGTGCAAAGAGGTCCCCGCGAAGACGATCGGCAATGCGGAGTTGCTCGAACTCGACGTCGACATTCTGATCCCGGCGGCGCTGGAGAACCAGATTACGCAGCAGAACGCCGTGGCCGTCCGCGCCCCAATCGTGGTCGAAGTCGCGAACGGACCCACGACCAGCGCCGCGGATGCAATCCTCAATTCGAAGGGCACGCTGGTGGTACCGGACATCCTCGCGAACGCCGGCGGCGTGACCGTGAGCTACTTCGAATGGGTGCAGAACCGCGGTGGATACTACTGGTCGCTCGAAGAAGTGCGCGAACGACTGCACGCGATCATGTCGCGCGAGTTCCGTGCCGTCGACGGGATTCGAACGGACAAACGAATCGACATGCGCACGGCCGCGTATGTGCACGCACTGAATCGGATGAATGCCGGCATCGCCTCGCTCGGGACGCAACGCTACTTCGCAAACCACGACTGATTCGGCTGACTCGCGACAAGACCAGGATTAGTCGTCATCGTCCAAAACGGCTACCGCCCCGGGCCAATGCTCCGCCCCAACGTGGGCGCGCCGCGCCAACTTCGGGTATGGCGTGTCGTAGCCCTTCGTCGCATGCCAGAGGATGCGGTTAAACGTCGACTCGTCCGCGAGGTCGATGTCATCGAGCGGCAATTTCTCCGACAGTCTCGCGTAGTGCCGCTGTGAGCCACGCAACGTCGCGACCTTCGGATTCATCTCGTCCAGCGGGATACTGTTGGGCAACGCGGTGTACGGCGTTAAATCGGGCGTATCCATGAAGCAGTCCGTCATGGGGTTCGCCGCGAGATCAAACTGCGTCATCGGCGGCAACCCGAGAATAAGCTGCATCGTACGCAACATGCTGCTTTGGTTGTAGTGCGCGCTGTTCACGACGTTGCGCTTGACATATGGGCTGATGCACAGCGCAACGGTGCGGTGCCCGTCCACGTGATCGAGCCCCGCCTGCGGATCGTCCTCGACGACGAATATCGCCGTCTCCGGCCAGAATTTGCTGTGCGAGACGGCCTCGACAATTCGCCCGAGGGCGAGATCGTTGTCGGCGACGGCGGCGCGCGGCGTCGGCATGCCCTCGCGCGTGCCGGAGGTATGATCGTTGGGCAACAGCATGATCATAAAATTCGGTAGCGACCCCTTCGCCTCGAATTCCTTTAATTCGCGAATGAAATGCGACGCGCGGTACACGTCCTGTACCTTTCCGGGAAACCCGACGAAGTCCTTGCACAGGTACGGCTCCAGGGTGTGCAACTCCGTCGTCGCCTCGATGGTGACGTTGCGCGTACCGTTCCTGTAATCGTTGTAGATGTCCGTCCACGTTGCGTTGGATGGCGTGATCTTCGCTTTCACGAATTCGCCATACACGCGAAGCGAGAGCCCCGCGCGTAGTACGTAGTCCCAAATGAACCCCGCGCCGGAATATGCGAGCGCGTCGTCGCCGTCATAGGGATAGCTGCGCGAGAAGTCGCCGAAGCTTTTCTCGATGTAGTCGGTGACGTATCCCTCGTTTGTCCACTGGTGCCCATCCGCGCTGAGCACGCCGTTGCAGTAGAAATTGTCCAGCAACACGAACTGCTCCGCGATTGCGTGATGGTTTGGCGTCACCTCGCGCCTGAACATTACCAGCCGCGGATCGCCATTGCCCTGCGGCATGTCGCCAAACACCTGATCGTAGGTGCGGTTCTCCTTGATGATGTAGAGCACGTGCTTGATGGGCGAAACTTCGCCGGGCCGTGTTGGAACGGCTACCGTCCTGGGTTTCACGCGCGCAAGATTCAGTTCGTTGTGAATCTTGGGCAGGCGCATGTTCGCCGCGACGCGTTCGGTGTACTCCTCTAGGGTCTGGTCATCAGGGACGGGCACGATCGATAGCGAACCACGATGGTCGTGCGAGTTGAACCCGCTCATCCCAGCGCCCATGTGCGTACGTTTCAAATCGAGATTGGCCTGCTCCTGCCGGCTGCCGACGCCCTTGGTATTGCCGATGTACAGCACGCCGTCGCGCATCGCAATTGCTCCCGGATACCAACCGGTCGGGACCAGCCCTTTCACGCGTTTCGCCGCAAGATCGATGACCGCAACCGCGTTGATGCCGCCGCTGCACACGTACAGCGTCGCGCCATCCGGCGACACCGCGAGCGCGTTTGGCGCGCATCCGAACGGCAGTTCGCGCAGAGGTTTCACGCCGATCGTATCAACAACCGAATCCGTCCGCGTATCGATGACGGATACGGTGTCGCTGTTCGCATTCGCGACGAAGAGGCGCGCACCGTTCGGCGACAGCGCCATCTCGCAGGGATGCAATTGGACGTCGATTTCGCGAACTACCGCACCCGCAGTGCAATCGATCACCGATACCGTTCCCGACGACGCGACGCCTGTCTTCGGATCGACGAGCACGCGCGACCCCGAGGATGGTCCGGTCACTTCGCCGTCACGCGGACGCCGCCCACCCCAGTTGGACACATAGGCCTTGGCGCCATGCAGCAAGACGGTATACGGCGCGATGCCGACCGAAATCTCCCGCTCCAGTTTGCGGCCCGCGAGATTCACAACGCCGACGCTATTGTTGCGGCTCAGCGCCACGTACGCGACACCGCGTTCGTCATCGATCGCGAAGCCGCCGGGGCTGGAGTTTTTGCCGCCCGGACCGGGCAGATCGATTTCGACATCGAACGCAAACGTGCCTTCGGCCTGACGCGACGCACCGCGCAGATACTGTTCCGTTGCCGAATTCCAGACCGTATTGCCGTCGCGCGACCATACAATCCCGCAAAAGCTGTTGCCGTCTTTCGGCAACTTCAGCGTCTGTTTTACCGACTTGCTCGCAGCGTCGACGATGACAACGTCGTTCTTGCCCTTCACGGCGATCAGGGATCCGTCCGGGCTGACTGCAAGCCCAACGGGGCGGCCTGGAAACAGCACCTGTTCCCCCGCGGGATCGATGCGTTGCGTCGTTGGGACCACGTAGGTCCCGTCGTCCTGAGGGCCGACCGCCGCCTTCACGAGAAACGTGTCCGGTCCCGATCGCAGTGCGGTGTCGATGCCGCGAGGGTGCTGAGTTGTGAGGCATCCCGCGCCGCACAGCAGCGCAAGCCCAATACCGATTCGCCGCATTTTCCGCGCCTCCCCGTTTGCCCGCCGCAGTGTATCGCCCACGCCTTGCCGCGTCAATGACCGCGCCTTGATCGCCCCTTTGCGCTGTGTTAGCGTGATGCATCCGGCAAGAAACCCAAGGAGAGTTTTGATCATGAAGCATGTCCGTACCATATCGCAGCCGCGCGCCGCGGCCATTGGCCCGGGTTACACCGCGCTGCAGCAGTTCTTGTTGTTCCTCTCGAAGGGCAAGCTGCTTCCATTCCTGTAGAATCGATCCGAATCGCAGTCACACGCCGTATTGCGGCGATGAGGTGCACGAATGATTAGCGGCAAGCTGGAAAAAGCGTTGAACAAACACCTGAACGCGGAATTGTTCTCCGCTTACCTGTATGCGGCGATGGCAGCGTACTTCGAGCACAAGAACCTGAACGGGTTCGCGAACTGGATGCGCATTCAGGCCCGCGAAGAGATGGGGCACTCGCTGAAGTTCTACACCTACATCCACGACGTGGGGGGGCGGGTGGAACTCGACGCCATTGCGAAGCCGCCGGTGGATTACAAGTCGCCGCTTGCTGTGTTCGAGGACGCACTCGGGCACGAGCAGAACGTTACGAAGGCCATCTACAAACTAATGGACCTTGCGCTCGCGGAATCGCACCACGCCACCAGCACATTCCTGCAATGGTTCGTGACCGAACAGGTCGAGGAAGAAAAAGTCGCTGACGACATCGTGAAGCGCCTGCGGCTCGTCGGCAATTCGCCCGAGGGCCTCTTCCTGATGGACCGCGAACTTGCCACACGCACATTTACGCCCGAGCCCGACGCGGGCGGCGCGGCGTAGGGGCCGGTCTTTCGACGAATCCTCCGGGCTTCGCGTTCACCGGCGCGAAGCCCGGTCCGTTTTTCGCTGTGCAGGATCACCGATCCTGGAGGTGGCGTCGCGCCAGAAGCCGCACGGACGCGCCGGTCACCAGGAAGGAGAACCCGGTCTGCGCGATCATACACAAGGCCCAAACAATGGCGCCTGACGTGTCCGCCCCGCGGACAACGCCTTCCTGCTGAAATTGGAACCCGTACGCCGTGATCGGCGAGAGGTTCCACCACGGCCGCAGCATCCAATTGTCCGGGTGGAAAAACGTAGCGATCGTGATGGCCGCGTTCACGAGGAACGGCGCGCACATCGCCCCCATGCTCCCCACCATCCCGTAGAGGACGCAGGCGGTTGTCCGCCTGCTGAGCAAGCCCGTGAACGTGGCGATGGATACGCACTCGAACGTCGTCACCGCAATCGTCACGATGCCTGCCGCGAAGTACGCTGCGGCCAGCGCGGACATGAACGGATACTGAATCAGCGGCAGCGACGCGAACGCCGCAAGCAGCAGGGGATACACGCACGCGCGGAGCGCGGCCAACACTTTTCCCCAGACATACTGCCGGGGCGTCAGCAGGGTCATGCGCAAAAGGTCCATCGTGTCGCGCTCGTACTCGCGGCTCCACGATGCGGCCGCCGAACCCGGCGCGACAAACGCCATGAGGATTGACAGCCCGATCATCCACGTGTACACCACGATGTGCGAATCCTGTTGGCGTACGCGGACAGTCGGCTCCGACGTCGTGTATCCAATGATGAGCATGACCGGCACCACGGCAACCACAATGAGCAGGAACCGCAGCGGCGTCATGCGTTGCGTGAGGCGCACCTGCAACACTTCGCGCGCGAGCAGCGGATTTCTCCCGTCGCGCACCGGCGGCCACGGCGGCAGTGCCCGATTGTCTCGGAACGCTGGCCGTGATTCGAGAAGAGAGCCGGGCAGGGTGGCGATCGACGTGAAGCTGCGCTCTTCGTGCTTCCGCACAATCATTCGCCGTGCGACAAGCAGCGCCAGCGCGGAGAAGAAGGCCTGTCCAAGGGCCGCGTTCACCGCCAGGTAGCCGGAGGACACGCCGCCGGTAACGCTCACTGCAACGTATTGGAAAGCACCCAGCGGCGACAGGGAAAGGAGAAACACTATTACAGTTTCGGCAATAGGACGCAGCGCAACAATTTCAAATATCTCGATCAGCGCAAACATAAGCCCGAACGGAATCATATACCCGCCCAACGCGATGAACGCGCACATGTAGCTGAGGGTTACCGCGCGCGGCGTGTTGCGCACCAACGCACTTGCCATGATCCCCGAGCTGCAACACGTCAGGGCGATGATCGCGAGGTACACCGCCGCCAGCGCCACAAACCGCGTGTCGATTCCCACGAGAAACATGGTCGTGCTGATAAAAGGCAGCATTGCCAACACGATCAAGACGAAGTAGCCCAGCGAACTCACGAGCTTGCCGAGCACAATGGCCGTCGGGCGAGTCAGGGTCAGCGCCAGGAGGTCGAATGTGTCGCTCTCGCGCTCGACGACGATAGACGTCGCCGCATACCCCGGCAGGAGAACAAGGGCCGCGCATAGCAGCGTCATGGACAACCCGCCGAAAATAGTCATCGACTGGAGCGACATCTGCATCGGCGATGCGACCGCGCTCGGATAGTTCGACGAAACCACCAGCGCCGCGACCACCAACACGCCCGCCAGCAAAAGCATCGGCCTGGGCCGCCGCAAGTCCCGAATCAGCTCGCGCTTCACGAGTCCCCAAAACGGAATCAGCGCGCGCCGCATCGTCACGTTGCCTGCGCGTAGAACTGCGCGTACCGTGCCGCCGCCCAGCGCAACAATACGTACGCATTCGCCGCGTGGAGCCCGCAACTCACTAGCCACATGATCACCATGACGAACACGGCGCCCGGACTCGCCAGAGGGAGCAGGTTAAATGCGATCGCCGGAGACACGACCGCGGCGAAACAACTCCAGTAAATCGGCACTTTATTGTTGAATATCACAAGCGAGGCAAGTACGGGCAATGCGTGAAGCAGCGTCAGCCACGTAATGCCGGCGACCATTGTCGCAGGGGTCCGCTCGCCCCCCATCCCCGCGAGCAGGCAGAACGCAACGCACTCGAGCAGCGTCACCGCAACGGTCGGAAGTCCCGCAACGAACAGCACGATCGAGTCGAGCCCGCCGAGCAGCCCGAACGCCGCCGGAAAAGACACCACGAAGAGCGACACGGCAAACTGGTACGAAGCGCGAATCGCCGCCAGCGCTTTGCCCGACACAATCTCGCGTGGCGTAAGCGTCGTCATGCGCAGCATATCAAACGTCTCGTTCTCGCGTTCGCGCGCCCAGCGCGCGGACGTCGCCACCGGTGCAAGCACGACCGCGCCAAACAGGCCCAGATTCACCCATATTTGCGTGAGCCGAAGCGTTTCTCCACCGCTCATCGTGCCCACGGCGATAAGAAACGACGTGCCAAAGATAACTGCGCCAACGAGGAAGAGTATCGCCGCGCGCGGACCGGTAACGCGCGTGTCAAGCCGAAGCTGGATCAACTCGCGCGCAAACATCGGGTTGACTTCATCGCGCACCGGCGGCCAAAGAGGAAGCGGCGCTTCGTACAGATACTCGATGTCGACCACGCGCGGCTGTGGTACGGCCGCGCGGGGAAGCGGCGGAGGAACGTCGCGTAGCGCGTACGGAGAAGAACGCTGCTGCGCGTTTTCTCGCTGTAGAGGACGCGCTTGATTTCCCTCCCGCCCCACGCCGATTGGATTTAGGTACATCCGTTTTTCGCTTGGCCTCGCCAGGATGCGCGCGGCGTATGCAGTTGCGCCGAAAGCAACCGCGACTTGCGCGACGAGCGCTGTGATTGGCGCGGAGAATTTCCCGGCTACGGACGCGGGATCGGAAATGATGGTCCCCAGGGACGAGACCGGCGACGCGAAGAAGAGGAAATCCGTGACGTTTAGTAAGAGCCATTCGTACGTGGAAGGGACGAGGAGACTCAAGACGAATCGAACGATATACAACGGCAGCATGTATCCGACGAGTACAAGAAAGATCACGGCGTAACTGGCAAAGATGGCGCCTGTCGTCGATTGCCCGACTGCCGAGCAGACTACCCCGATGCTCGCGCTCGATACGGCCGTCGCGATGACGGTCAGAAACGCGAATACTACCAGCGGCACGTCAACGCCTATCAGAAATGCGGATATGCACATCACCGGCAACACCGCGCACGCCATAAGCAGGTAATACCCGACCGCGTTCAACGCCTTCGAGATCACAATCCCCCACGGCCCGAGCAGCGTAAGCCACAACAACGCGTAGGTGTCCTGCTCGCGTTCGAGTACCAGCGACGAGGCGGCGACTGGCGGCAGCAACAACACCGCCGAAACAAACAGCACGCCGGTCACCGCGGCGAATATATGCTGCGACGCTTCCCGTAGCGCAGCCGGGCTCATGTCGGCGTCGGGGTATAGCGACAGGACCGTGGTCACTGCGGCCACTACGACAAACCCCACCAGCCCGAGCGCGCGCGGTCTGCGCAACAGCCGGACCAACTCGCGATTCACCACCGCGCCCATGGGCAGAAGGTCGTTCAATCGAACGCCCGCCCGGCATTTTTGGAATTGCGACACGTGCCCATGCCGGTTTACAACCCTCCCTTCGTAACGTGCAGGAACACGTCCTCGAGCGTGCCTTCGTCCTGGCTGAACGACAGTACTTTCACGCCCGCGGACACGAGCGACGTGTTCAGGTTTGCGAGCGCGATGCGGTCGAGTTGCGACACGAAGTTGAATTCACTGCCGGAGCGCTCGAGATTGCTTACCCCGGGCGTCGCTTCGAGGATGCGCATCGCGTCGTCCTCCCCCGCAATCACCTCGATGCGCACCTCGCGCTCCTGTTGGAGCGAGTTCAGAATCTCGCGGAAATCGCCGCACGCCAACAGCGTTCCATGCTCGATGATCCCGATTTTGTTGCACATGTCGCCGAGTTCGGAGAGGATATGCGACGAAATTAAAATGGTCTTGCCCATTCCCTGCAACGTCTTCAGTAGTTCGCGCATTTCGATGCGCGCGCGCGGATCGAGCCCGCTCGCGGGTTCGTCGAGCAGGAGCACCTTCGGATCGTGCAGCAGCGTCTTTGCCAGGCAGCACCGCTGCTTCATGCCGCGCGAAAACGCACTGACAAAATCGAACGCCTTTGATGTGAGGTCCGTCAACGCCAGCACGTCGTCGATAATCGTCTTCCGCTTCTTGCTTGGAATTTTGTACGCCGCGCCGAAAAAATCGAGGTACTCCCGCAAGCGCATCCCGTCGTACACGCCGAACGAGTCGGGCATGTACCCGAGAATCCTCTTAATCTCATACGGTTGTTTGGTCACGTCGATCCCGTCGATAAACGCTGCACCCGATGTGGGCGCGAGCAGTGTCGAGAGGATGCGAATCGTTGTTGTCTTCCCCGCGCCGTTCGGGCCGATGAAGCCGAAGATGTCGCCTACTTCGAGCGTCAGATTCAATTCCTTCAGCGCGGTAAACGTGTTGTATCGTTTGGTCAGCGAACGGGTCTCTACGATTGCCATTTCTTCCATACTCCGCCGTAGGCTTCGGTTTGGGGCACAAGAAGGCGCGCGCGCACGTCCACGCGCGCGTATTGTGATTTCGGATCGATCCCGGGGATGGCGACCTCGCCGTCGATCTGCAGGGTCTGCGGATTCATGCGCGACGCCCAGTCGTCGATCGTATACGTTGTGACGCGCACGTTTTGCCCGTCTTTTCCGGCGTTTACCGTTTCGCCACGATGCTCCGCGGCCCACGACTCGTCCGTACCTTTCGGATAATAGACGACGTCGGCCTGCTCGCCCCCCACCATGCCCGAGTACACGTCCACTTCGAGAACGCTGTCGGCATGGGCAAGGCACTGCCGCGGGATTTCGATCTGAATGGCAATCGGCTCGCCGCCCGAGATCGAATAACGCAACGAATCCCCGCCATAGTTGAAACTCGGATCGAACTGCCCCTTGCGCTGTGCGAACGGCACGTCCGCCTCGAGTTCCACACGGCGTGGTGCGGCGCCTTCGCCAGTGGCGATGGTCACGTCGGCGACGAGCAATGTTGCATAGATGCGCTCGTTCGCCGGTTCGCCGATATCCAAGCTGCGGTACGGCTTTTGATCGATCCACCCGCACACATAAGGCCCGACGCGCTCGTCGGGAAACGCGCTGTTGCGCTCCGATGCGAACAAATCCTCCATGTACGCTTCGCGCAATCGATTGGTGTCCAGGAGGTTGCCGCCGTAGTACCCGTAGCTCATGAGCAAGTTCCGGTCCGCCGCGCTCAACAGCGCGTCGCGCGACCCAATTTCCTCGTTCGAGAAGGCCGCGTTCCACCGGTTGCCGTCCACGCGCAGGGGCGACCGCGTGCCGTTCACCAGCAGGAAGGGGTTGCGCACGGTCAGGCCGGTGTTGTTGACCAGGTCGCCGTGGATACCATTCGCGTCCCACACGAGCGCGCCATCGATCGTGCCGGGTGATGCTATCTCGGATTCGACCTGAACTATCCGCATCTCGCTCGCGCCGACGGAAAAGTTATTTACGATCGAGTCGGGCCCCTGCACGAATTGGAAGGCGTTGACGCGCCCCATAATCGAACTGCGTTGCGGCGTTCCCATGATCATGCTGCGCGCTTCAATGTCTTGCACGAGCGGATATGCGTGAGTGAACGTCAGCGTGTAACGTGACGACCGCGCGGCGACAATACCAACGGTGGATCGCAGCTTGGCCGTCGGGCTTTCGAGCGGCACGCGCAACACTTCGATCTGCGATATTTCGGTGGCCTTCGCGCGGCCCGCCGTCCCGTAAACGAGCGCATACGCGGTAAACGCGAACGAGACAAACACCAACGTCACCCACGCCATCTCGCGGCGCCTCAGCAGGCTCCAGAATATCCAATTGCCAACGATGCCGATCGCGAAGTACAGGCCGAGGTATATCATCACGGACGAACGCGGATACACGCGAATTCCGGCGGCCGTCGGCAAAGTGTTCGCCGCTTGCCACGACGCCGCATCGTAGTGAGGTTCGGACGCCTCCTCCCGCAGATCGATGAGACTACTCCATAATTCGATGAAGCCGTTTGTCTCGTGGAGCGCCTTGCCCGCCGCGTCCACCGCGATGGTGACGACGTGCCCCGACCCGATCGATCGCGCCGTCGCCAACACCGCTGTGCCGGCGTCGCCTCCGAGGTCCTGGACATAGCATTCGTCCGACGGCGTGATGGCCGAATACACGATGCTTTTCCCCTCGCGCGCACCCTGCATGCGTTCCCCATTGAAAACGCTTCGGGCAAATGCCAACTCGTTGCCCGGAACAACGTCCCCAATCCGGACGCCGGCGAGTTCCTCGACCCAGGTGCCGCGCAGCCGCGCGGCGTTTTCGCCCACACACAGTACGACAACACCCCCGTGTTCAATGTAGCGCCGTACAAGTTCCTGCTGACGCGGCGGCACCTCGTTCGGATTGATGCGTCCCAAGATGATCATCGTGTAGGGATCGTAGCACTGCGGATACTCGGGAAGCTGGCGCAATTCGCTCGTACCCATTCCCTCGCGATGAAATCCCAGTCCCGGACTGACCCGCTGCACCGCGTTGTACAGGAACCCATAATCCGCGGGCTCGTCATCGAGCACGAGCGCGAGCACGTCGTTTCCGTCGATGGGCGACAGATTCAGTTTCAAGGGATCAGGCAGCGCGCGCCGCCGTCCGCTGTACAGCATGACGTTCATGGACGAGGCGGCGCCGAAATTGCAGTACGCGCGAAACCTTTTGCGAGAACCCTTCGGCGATTCGACGGGCACGCGATAGATTGGGCTCCGCGGCTCGTCCAGTTCGAGCAAGGTGACCTCGAGTACGCCGGAGATATCCTGCTTGTTGTTGGTAACGATTACGTCGACGGGCACCCATGCGCGCTCGCGAAATTTGGAAACAAACCGCGGCAGAATATCGATCTGGAGTTCGCCCTCCGCCGCGATCGGGGTCTCCGGTTGGCCGAAGCAGGGCATCGCAATCGATACGCAGACGAATAACGCGCAGGCCGGCATTCGATTTCGAGCAAACGCCAAGAGAGACCGCAGCAGTGCCAAACGAGCGATCACATCCATGCCCTCCTGCTGAATACCCACCACTCGAGCGCGAGGACGCCCAGCGCGATCGCGATCAGCGCGCGCCATACTTCGCGGTTTCGCCGCACGTTGCCGCGTTCAGCCGCAAGTTCACTGCTGCCAATCGCCAAGGTGGCTGACGGCCCGACTGCGCTTTCGTTTGCGTCGAGCAGATTGACGGCGAACCGCTCCTGTACGTCCCCCAGTTGCACGGTGTACACGCCGGCATGCTGCGTATTACTGTAAAACACCGGGCGCAACGGATCGAGGGGCACGGACTCCGTCCGGCCATCCGGCCCTGTGATCGTTGCGGTGGTCACTTCCGGCTTCGCGATGAGGGTCAGCGGCAGCCCCGCGTCAATGGAATTCTCGGAAGCCAACGCCGAGCGCGGTACCCAGGCGAGCACGTTCTGGAAAAACAACGGAAACGACAGATTGAGCGGCCAATCGGAGTCCGCGTGGTCGAACGCGATCCACACGATTTGCTGGCCCCCGCGCGATACATCCGCGATAAGCGCACTGCCTGTCGTTGAGACAATCGCGCGCGCGCCCTGCGGCAACGCGGCCTTCACCGCACTTCGAATGCCGACATTCGCAGGGTTCAGCGCAAAGCGCATCAGCGGGTGCTCGGCGTCGGTCGCAATCACCGGCGGGCCGTCTATCGTCCCTTCACTCACGAGACCATCAACGGGCGGCAGCGCCTTGATGAATACAAGCGTCCCGGCCGGAAGTTGCGCCGGCGCGGCATCGTAGAAGATCGTGAGGTCGTAGTCCGTCGTGGCGGCAAAGTTTGCGGGCGCAATGGTATTCAACTCCACGCGGGGGTCTGGCGTGAGTACACGTTGCAGGAAGTACGTTCCCGTCGCGCCGGGATCGGCGACAAGCAGCACGCGCAACTTCGCCGCGGGCCGCAGCGACAACCACGCGTGGTCGTCCGCTGCCAGCGCGTCGTCGCTGTCAAGTTCCGCTTCGAGAATTCCTTCGCCCAATGCGTTGTGCGCGAAAACCAGTTCGCGGTCTTCTCCGGGCCCTACCTCGACGCCTTCAACCGCCAGCGGCTGATCGTTGAACGATAGTGTCACCGTTACCGCCGACGTCTGCGTGCCCGCGTTGTGCAGCGATACCAGCGCCTGGTGTTCGCCCGACTCGCCCGGAACAGGCTCGCGCACGCTCATTGCCATGATGCCAACGTTCTCCGCGCGCTCGCCCACTTGCAGAAAGCTCAATCCGTACCCTCCCGACGCGGATGCCGCGGATTCGTCCGTTGCTTGCCTGCCGGACGCGAAGAAGCGCGGTCCGATCTCGTCGATATCGGCGACGTTTCCGTCGCTGATAATCACTGCATGCAGGTCCGGCGTGGTCAACCGCAGCGAATGGGCGACAAACATGGCGTCACGCAGCCGCGTGCGCGTGTCCACCGGCTCGATCGACGCGATTGCCGCGCGCAGTTTGGCCCGGTCATCGGTGAGTTCACTCAGTACGTCGGCAGTCTCCGCGAACGTTACCACCATCATCCGATCCCCACGCTGCATCGCCGCGACGAGGTCAAGGGCTTTCGTTTTCGCCACGTCCATGCGCAATTCACTTCCTTCTCGCGTCTGCATACTTGCGGACCGATCGATCAAAAGGCACAGGTTTTGTCCGGCCGTCCCCGGCAACTTGAAAAATGGACGCGCGAGCGCGAGCGCGACGAACAAGACAACGATAATCTGCAACAACAGCAGCAGGTTCCTGCGCAACCGTTGGAAAGGCGCGTTCGCGGTGAGGTCCTCAATGGTTTTCGCCCAGAGCAGGGTGCTTGCGATCACGACCTGCGTCCGCCGTAGCTTCAGTAGATAAAGAATGACGATGACGGGTACAAGCCCGAGGAACCACAAGTACGGCGGTGCAAGAAATGCGCTACTCAGCCCATTGCTGGCATTTCGCCAGAACTGATCCCAGGGCGTCATTTGAACATCCCCCCGCGGCGCAGGGCATCGAGCGTGAGCCGTTCGAGCGATTCGTCGCTCGGCGCAAAAATGTACCCGATGCCACGCGCGAGACAATACTTCCGAATACTTTCGCAAAAACCTTCGAGGTTTCTCTTGTAGCGTTTAAGCAACGACGGACTCGCGCTGACCTCCACGTGCATCGCGTATTCGCTGTCGAGCAGCTTCAGGTCGCCGGCGATCGGCGGATCGATTTCTTCGCGTGACAACACATGGACCGCATAACAATCCGATCCCGACTGCAGCAACCGGCGAAGGCAACCCTCGTAGCCTTTCCGGTCGAGAAAGTCCGAGAACAGCACCGCGACGCCTTTTGCGCGGTTACGCAGGACATATGATTTTGTCGAGTCTTCCAATGCCGTTTTGCCGTCCGCGCGCACCTCGCTAAGAAACGTCAGCAGCTTTCCCGCGTGCGCGCGCCCGCGGCACGGCGCGAGCCGGTGCGTCATTCCGTCCGCAAACGACTCGGCGGACACCCGGTCATACCCAACCAACCCGATGTACCCAACGGCCGCGGCCAGTTTTGTCGCCAAGTCAATCTTCGACGGAGTGCCAAACCCCATCGATCGGCTTGCGTCAATCAGTAAGTGAACGGTTAAGTCTTCTTGCTCCTGGAAGAGTTTCAGGTATAGCGACTCCAACCGCCCGAAGATATTCCAGTCAACATGGCGCAGATCGTCGCCTTGCACGTAATCTCGATAGTCCGCGAACTCGACACTGCTTCCTTTGCGTTTGCTCTTGCGTTCTCCCTTCGCCATGCCGAGCTGCGATTTCCTCGCCAGCAAGGCAAGCCGCTCCAGGCGCTGGAGGAATTCTGCGGAGAGGAGAGTGGCTGAGGTTGCCGGCGTCATGGCAAGTCGGGTTCCGGGTTCCGGGTTCCGGGTTCCGCAGAAATGTAACCTGGAGTGTGGGCTGTCATGATGCTGCCTTTGAAACTGGCGAAGTTAACGATGAATGCAGCTTAATGAGCATTTTTCCAACGTCCTGCGCCAAGTTCCACGTTGCCTTGATTTGTTCGCGAGAAATGTATCCCAACTTGACCGCGATAATGAGGTGGGTCTCGAGTTCCGCCAACGAACCTCGCGCGATGGAAATATGTTGAAGATATTCGCGCCGGTGCGATCGACCGTATCCTTCGGCAACATTGGCCGGTATAGATACGGCAGCGCGCTGCGTCTGCGACGTTAGAGCGTACCTTTCCGTGTCCGGAAAGCTTTTCGTTACACCATATACACTGACAACCAGATCAATCGACCTCTTCCAGACATCTAAGTCACGATACGTAGTCAAGGCTCTGGCCATTATTGCCTCCTGTGTAAGTATCCCCGCAAGTCCCGGGGGTCTCCCCGTGGATACCATTGCGTGGGCGAAAACTCTTCGTTTGCGTGCCCGCGGAACCCGGTACCCGAAACCCGAAACCCGCTCACGCCACTTTCGCCGCGGTATCCGTCTTCGTCAACAGGTCGGCGACGATCTGATCAGAGGTCACTCCATCCGCTTCTGCTTCGAAGTTCAGGATGATCCGATGCCTCAGCGCGGGCAACGCCGCGACGCGGATATCGTCAAACCCGACGTTATACCGTCCGGAGCGCAGTGCACTGACTTTTCCGCCGAGCATGAGCGCCTGGGCGCCGCGCGGGCTGGAGCCGAACCGCACGTACTTGTTCACCAATTCGGTCGAATGTTGCTTTGCCGGCTGCGTGGCAAGCACCAGCCGCACGGCGTAGTTCACTATCTGCGGCGCGGCGGCCACGTCGCGCACGAGTCCCTGCCAGTTGGCGATGGATGCGGCGTCCATCACGGAAGTGCCGTGGGCCACGTCGCGCACCGTCGTGCGGTCGAGTATCTTCATCAGGTCCTGTTCGCCGGGATAATCGACGAGCAGCTTATAGAAGAACCGATCGAGTTGCGCCTCGGGCAACGTGTAGGTCCCTTCCATTTCGATCGGGTTCTGTGTCGCCATCACGAAGAATGGCTCTTCGAGTTTGTGAATGTGCCGTGCCACGGTCACCGTATGCTCCTGCATCGCTTCGAGCAGTGCGGACTGCGTCTTCGGCGTCGCACGGTTGATTTCGTCCGCGAGAACGATGTTCGCGAAAATCGGCCCAGGGCGAAAACGGAATTCGCGGTGTCCCGCATCGTCTTCCGCGATGATATTCGTGCCGATGATGTCCGCGGGCATCAGGTCGGGCGTGAATTGAATGCGCGAAAAATTCAGGCTCAACGCCTCGCTCAACGTCCGTACGAGCAGCGTCTTTCCAAGTCCCGGCACGCCCTCGAGCAGGCAGTGCCCGCCCGCGAACAGGCACGTGAGCACGCCGTCGATTATCGTCTCTCCGCCGACAATCACCTTTGCGATCTCGTCGTGCAGGCGTTGAAAGTCCTGTCGAAAATCCTCGGCGGCTTTCACTACGTCCATGATTCTTCTCCTTTTCGCGCGCTATCGCTTTCGTTTTCGTTTGTCCAGCGCGCGGTCCTTGGCTTCCAACAATTGTCGCGTGTAATCCGAGCGGCCCTTCGCCTTCATCTCGTCCGCCGTCACCGTAACTCCGCCGCCGTCCGCGACGGGGGCGTTTACCGGCGTATGCATCGCGGCGACAGCCTCTTGTCCTTCCAGGGAAAAAGTTCCCGACGCAACGTACACAAAACTCGTCGAGGGCGCGGTCATTGTGCCGTAGGCGCCGGTGAGTTGCGTCCGTTTTTGTGTGGGTTGCGGAATCACTCGGGCCAATCCGGGCAGCCGGCGCAACAGCGCAATTGCCCATGCGAAAACGGACGCAACGTTGAATACGACACGTCGCACAAATATCTCGACGGGAAACAGGCATGCGCCCGCAGCGGCGAGGTACGGCCAGATCGGCATGATCGACCGCTGCTTCGGAAGGTTGTGCTCGAACGGGTTATCGGTCGGTTTGGCGACGCGCCCGCCGCCAACTGCCGCAAGCCGTTCGAGCAACGGCAGGTTCGTCGTGTTGTGTTCGTATTCTTTCGAGTAGTTCAAGGCGAGGCCCGCGGGGATCATCCCCTGCGAACCGTCTTCGCGCGTGTACGTCATGTTGATCATGTACACGCCACGATTGCCGAGCGGAAACGTGCCTTCGTAGATTCCCGGCGCTGTCTGCGCGATCGCAATGTCTTGTCGCGCAAAGTCCGGCGGCGGTCCCGTCACCACGCCTTTCGGCTTCAGAAAGTTGACGTATTGTCCCTGATCGTTTACCGCGTCAATCTTCAGGTATCCTTTGCCGTCTTTGATCGACGTCTCGACGCGAAAGTTCGACGGCGAGGTCTCGCGCATGGACCACCGGACCGCCTGCGACCAAAACCGGCCGAATCCGTCCCACTCGAGCCAGCGTGGCGCCCAGCGCGTCGTCACGTCCGATGTATATGCCACTGACTTGCCCAGGCCATACCGCCACTGCGCCAACACCGGATCGCCCTCGTGCGACACCAGCGAAACGATCGCATTGTCCTTCGGCGTGGTCGCCACGTAGCCCAGCAGGTCCGGCATCGCGTCCGACGAAAGGCCGCGCAAGATTTCCGAATCGTACTGCACCTGCGGTGTGAACTGCTTCTCGATCAGCATTCCCTTCTTCACGACCGCCGCCTCCTTGGTGAGAATCTGCGGGACGTCGTAGGGGTTTTGCGTGTAGTAGAAGCGGCCGTTGCCGGAACCCGCAATCGCCTGGAGCAATTGCACGTCCGCCCCGTCGCCAATCGCAACGGTCGAGACCGTGATCGACGCCTCGTTCATCGCCTGCAACACGGCCGGATAGTCTCCGCCTTGCGACTGTCCATCCGTCAGCAACACGATGTGCCTTAACGAGGCCGTCGCCCGCAACAGCGCGTCGTAGCCCTGCACCAGCGCGGGATATATGTCCGTTCCGCCGCCCGGCCCAATCCCTTCGATTGCTCGGATAATCGCCGACCGGTTTCGCGCTTCCTGCACGTCCACGACCCAATACGGTTCGCTGTCGAATGCAACGACGCCCACGTAATCCTGTTCACTCAGCAGCTTCACGGACGCAATCGCCGCGGCCTTCGCCAATTGCACCTTTTCGCCGGACATACTGCCCGACTTGTCAAGCACCAGCACGAGCGCGCCCTGCGGCATCACTCTGCGCTGCTTCAGATCCATGCTCACGGGAAGCGCGCGCTCCACCGGCGTCTCAAAATATCCCCCCGCGCCAAATGTGTCCGGCCCGCCGACCATCACCAGCCCAATTCCCATATCGCGAACCATCACCTCGAACGATTTCAATTGATCGCTGGACAGATCGGTCGCGCTCACGTTAGACAGGACCAATGCGTCGTAGTTCTGCATTTGCGCGAGCGTCGTCGGCATCGATCCGAAATCCGCGCGATCGACTTGCAGCCCTTCCGCGGCCAGCGCTTCGCCCAATCGCGCGCTGTGCTCGGGATCGGCCTCTAGGTACAGCACCTTCGGCTGGCCATATATCACTGTGAACGCGCGGCCTTCGTTATTCGCCGTAACCGTGTCACTCGCCGATTCGACGACGGCCTCATATTCATAGAATCCCGGCGTCACAAGTTCCTGCGGCAAGAGAAACGCGTTCTCTCCCTTTTGCAGGTGCACCTGCGCGGGCGGCAGCATCACCGTCCCGTCCTTGACCTTTTGATACAGTCGCAGCGTCGCCTCGCAGTCCTGGTCGGCGTGCACCGTCACCTGCACTTTGAACGGCTCGCTCGCGTTCACACGGTTTGGCGCGGACACTTCGGCGATGCGAACCTCGCTCTGTCCTCCGATATCGAGCGGCACGAAATCCACCGACGCCCCAATCGCGTTGGCAAGTTTGATCTCCTCCATCACGGAACCGTGCGTCTCGTTGCCGTCTGTGAATGCGACAATGCGGCGCATATACCCTTGCGGTGACGCGGCAATGGCGAGCCGCAACGCAGCGGCCAGGTCGGTCTGTTCCCCGCCAACTTCCGACTGGACCGATTCGAGCGCCGGCTTGGGGCCCACCGCAAGTTCGATGCTCGGGTACTCGCCGAACACGATCACGCCCGCCTCGTCTTTTGACGTCATATATGCGTCGCAAAGCGTCTGCACGGCCCGTTCCGCTTCGGCCCGTCGCGCCGCGGGCACGCTGTCGGACTGGTCAAGCAGAAAGAACACTGCTAGTTTGTCATTGAATCGAATGAGTTCCGCGCCGGCCAGCGCGGCAATGAGGCACAACAGCACGAGACATCGCAACGCGATCGAAATCCACTTGCGCGATTGCGAAAGCGTACGCACGCGCCGGCCCAGATATATCGTGTACGGAACCAGCGCGAGAAGCAGCAGTGCCCATGGATACGCAAAACGCATCCCAAACGTGTTCAACAGCGGCAGATGGTCCCACCAGTTGCTCACGAATGCCGCTCCGTGACAGGGTGTGCGGAGAAGATTGGCTGTGCACGATCTACGGGAGTCGTAGGTTTGCTGCGAAAATGGAAAGTCTCGGCGCGGCCGATCGGTCCAATGAACCTAACCGTGCGGCGCGCGGGAGCGTAGCAGGGCCGGTACTGAAATCGAACGTCTTGCAATCGTAAGCCTCTCGCACCAAGAGCAACTCTCAGGCACCGTTACGGCCGGGACGGGACGAGCGATGAATCCTTTACGGCGCCACCGGAGTTTCCGCTGTGGCGGGGTCAGGTCCGGGTGCGCTGACCTGGCGCCGGTTCTCCGGCTCCAGCGACCCGAAATACTGCCGCACGAATTCCTTTGCGCCCGGCGGGATTTCTTCCTTCGTTAGCGCCTCTTCGCTCTGCTGTTGGATCTGTACGATTGCCTGGGACGAGTAATCTATGGTTGCGCTCTCGTCGCCGTCCGGCGCCGCGCGCTGCATGATTGTCGCGAGGATTTTGCCCTTGGTCACTTCGCCGGGCACCATCGTTGGGTCGGCCGAGGCTTCAAAACCGGGCGCCTCGCCCTCGCGATTGCCCTGGCCCCAGCCCGCGTACAGCCCGCCCTGACCGGCGCCCCATCCATTGGCTCCGCCTTGGCCAAGGCCCGGAACCTTGCCGAGCCCCATGAGATATTTGTCGCAGTCGCCTTTGCACATGCCTTTGCAGGCGCTGCAATACATTTTGTTCTTGCACTCGCCGAGCTTACCTTCGCATTTGCTCAGTTTTTCGAGCTGCTCCACCAGTTTCTTCAGGTCTTCAAGCGAGAGCTTGACGCCTTCCATCGCCTTCTTCGCGGCCTCGATGTCATCCATCTTCAACGCAGCGGACAGCTCTGAAAGGGCCTTCGCCAATTCCGGGTCCATCTCGCCGAGCATGTTCGCGAGGTTGGCGAGTTCGGTAGCGATTTTCTCTTTCTCCTCCGGCGTCGCATTTTCGGAAAGCGCCTTTTCCGCGAGTTCCTGCGCTTTCTGCTGCGCCTCGCCAAACTCGCCTTTCTGCACATTCTCGGCGAGGTCCTTGCTGAACTCGAGCTTCGAGATCTCATTCGCCAGATTCGGCAGCGCAGCCTTCTCCCCGAGTTTCTCGCGCTGTTCCGCCAAACGGTCGGTGAGATTCGTGAGCTTTGCAAACGCCTGCTTCTCCGACAGCTCTCCGGACTTCAATTGCTCGGCAATGCGTTCGATTTCGCCAGTTAACGCGGCAAGGTCCGCGTTGTCCTCCAGCCCGAGTTCTTTCAACAGCTTTACAATTTCCTCGAGCCGTTGCGCCTCGACGCGCATCGCCGTTTCCTTGGCCTTCGCCTCGGCTTCGCGCTTGCGCTGCCCGAACAAATCAAACTCGGGCAGCAGTACGTAGCCCACCAGGAACAGCACAACCGGGAACGCAAGCCAACGGATTGCGCGCGGCGTCGTAAAGGGGAATTCGCCCGTGTAATTAAGCCGCGCCAACTGCGCGCGCGCGTCGGCGTGCACGGCATCGACCATCGCACCCTCGACGCCCTCCAACTGCAGCGAACTGGTGATACGTTCGTGGAGGCCCAGGCGTTTGTCCGCTTCGAGCGCCGCCTTCAGTACGCTCGGACGCTTCCACACGGAAAATGTCGTCGCGGCAAGGAGCCCCAAGACGACAAGCACGAGGGACACCGGTTCCACCGGTCCGACCGTCGGGAACAGCCGCGCCACCAACAGCCACCCGCACGCGAGCGCGGTACTCGCAATGAGCGAAATAACTACCGCTCGCGTCCACTGTGTGATGAACAGTCGTAACCGAAGCCGTCGCAGCGCAGCCATCAATGGGTCCATGAACGGCAATCTCCTGTTGGCGACTACGAGTATAGCCCACATCCCGAAGAACGGCAATACGAATAAACGCGTAGACCGCCGCGCGTGCCAACCAATCTGACACTATGTATGCCGAATGGTTCGCGGTTCGATCACGCTAACTCGACTTGGGCGACTGCCTCTGAGTACGATTTCGCCCCGTGAAGAGAGGAATTGGTCTCATGAGCAATACCGAGCAAGTCCGGCGGTCGCGCTCCGTCGTGCCGCTGAGCATGGGAATCGGCGCTGCAACGGTGGTCGTAGTTGCTATCGTGCTGTCCGTTCAACGCGCGGATGCCGTTCACGTCCGCGGCACCTGCCACTGTCGCGAATTCGTTGCCCCGGCCGTCGCCCGATTCCTTGACTATGCCGCGGCCACTTCACCGCTGAGGCTGTCGTCGGAGTCTGGAATGCTGACTGTTGACTATAAAATAGAGTCACAAAACAAGATGACCGCGGCCAACGACCTCGTTAATGCGATCTATCCGGACGGAAAAGTCGATGATTCGCGCTTCCTGTACTTGGGGTACATGCTGGAGGACGAGGCCGACGGAAGGACCCTCGCCAGCTATTACTCGGCCAAGATGGCCAAGGGAGAACCTCTTGAGGACGTGATTCCACTCGCGAAGTCCCGGTCAGATGGCCGGAACGCGTTGCTCCGCGTCCAGTCGTTGAAGGACCTGCCCCCGGGCGGCGCGTGGAATAACTGGTATCGAGATCCGTCTCGCATTCCGGTGTTTATCGAGCGCCCCGAGGTCCACAGCGGGAAGGGTCAACACGTGATATTCCTCGACGGCCGTGCGATGTATTATCCCTACGCGCGCGGGAACGTATGGCCACTCGAGCGCGGCATGATGCGATCGCTCAGTCAGATGGACGAATCTGGTCCCGATACCAACCGATGAATCGCGCAAGCCCCTCCCGCATACTCGTCGTCGGCGCGTATCCCAACATCTCGCGGGCCTTCGAGACGTCGGCGTAGGTCGTCTCCATATCGGACGGCGGGAACGGCAGCGGTTCGATTTTCACGTCCTTGCCCATCAACTCGCCGAGCAGACCAATCAGATCCTTCAGGCTTGTTGTGTGGCTCTCGCCGAGATTGAAGATTTCGTAGTCGAAAGGCGTGTCGATGGCCTTGAGCACACCATCCATGATGTCGTCGATATACGTGTAGTCCCGCAGTGCCGATCCGTCGCCGAACATCGGCACGGGTTTGCCTTCGTCGATCAGTTTCGCGAATTTGTGGATCGCCATCTCCGGCCGCTGGCGCGGGCCGTACACCGTAAAGAAACGCAGCAGCGTCACGCGGAGCCCGTACACGCGGTGGTACACGTGCGCCATCAACTCGTTCATTCGCTTTGTCGCCGCGTAGGGACTGACGGGGCGGTCGCACGCCATCGTCTCGCGGAACGGCGTTTCCTTAATCCCGCCGTATACCGACGAACTCGACGCAAACACCAGGTGCGACGGCATGTACTTTCGGCATGCGTCGAGAATGTGCTGCGACCCGATGACATTCACGCGGTTATACAGGTTCGGGTCTTCGAGCGATGGCCTCACGCCCGCGCGCGCAGCAAGGTGCACCACGACGTCAGGCCGCTCGGCATCGAACGCCCGCATCAACGCCGCTTCGTCGCAGATATCGATCTCGTGCAACCGGAACCGATCGGATGTCAGCGCCCCGGCAATGTTCCGCCGCTTGATCGCGGGATCGTAGAAGGAATCGAAACAATCGATCCCCGCGACATAATCCCCCCGCGCCAACAGCGCGTCGCACGTGTGCGATCCGATAAACCCGGCAGCGCCGGTAACGAGAATGCGTTTCATATTATGCAGTCCGGCCACACCGACGGGATGGGCCTGAAAGGGGCCTTGTCATGACTCCGGGGACCACACGTCGGCCTTCTCCTCCCAGTACGACTTTATCGTATGGAAGTGCCCGATTCGTTCGTTAACTTTTGCGATCTCCTTTGGGTAGAACTCTAATAGCGCATCGCATAGGGACAGCATCCACGCCCTGCGGGAGTACGCGTGGTTCAGGTGGATACGGTTCGAATTCGCAATCTGAATTTGGCCCCACCCGAGGTTCCCGAGGGTCAGGCAATCCCAATCGAGGAATTCTATGGGGACAAAGAGAACTTCAGAAACGATCACTGTGGCGCGATCGATCCGGTACTTCACCATTAACAGAGTGAATACATTCGTGTCGTCCTCGTAGAACCGCGCCAAGCGCTCGACGGACGTTAGATTGGGCATGTTGAATTTCGTGTCTTCACGGTGCGTTTTCACGTCAACGACACAATAGAACCCGTCTTTGTCCGTAAAAGCGACGTCGGCCATAGCCCGCCGCGCGAAACGCGCCGAGTAATCCCTGCACCATTCGCCGAGCAGCGCGTCGAACCTGTCCGAGATGATTCGTTCGATTGCATCCCCCACCGCGCGCGTACTTCCCGATGTGTGCGCGGAAAGAAAGTCGGGCGCGCCATTGATATAGTCCTTGATTCGCGCGGAGATGTCCCGATAGTGCCCGTCGTAGAAGAACTTCGACCTCACCCAAACAGCTCCTGCTGCGCGTGCGCGGCGCCTTCGGGCGGGGGCGGACCCGAGTTGCGCTCCCAAAATACCCCGTCGGAATAGCCCTGGATCGACCGGTCATGTTCGGCGGCGTCCAACCGCTTGAGCGCCCAGCAGCAATAGTCCCGGTCCCGTTCGATGCCGATAAAGCTCCGGCCAAGTTTCTTGGCCACGACCGCGGTAGTGCCGCTCCCCAGGAACGGGTCGAGCACCAGATTGCCGGGATTGGAACTCGCCAGCACGAGTTTCGCGATGAGCTTCTCCGGCTTTTGGGTCGGATGGTCCGTGTTTTCCGGCATCGACCAAAATGGGATGGTGATATCGGTCCAAATATTCGAGGGGTGCGTGAGCCGGTAATTGCCTCCTGCCCCCTCGTCCCAATCTTTGGGAGCGCCGTCTTCCCTCCGGTAGGGGGCGATGACCTTCCGCTTCACTTTCACGGCATCGACATTAAACGTGTACTCGTCCCCGCGCGTGCAAAACCAGATGTCTTCGGTGTTGTTCTTCCAATTCGACTTGGCGCCGCGCCCCTTGTCGCGCTCCCACGTAATCCGGTTTCTGACCGTGAAATAGCGTTCGAGGACCGGCTGAATCAGCCCGGACGTTTTCCAATCCGCGCACACATAGATCGAGGCGCGCGGCCGTAGCACTGGCCCAAGCGAATCGACGACGCGCCCGAACCACTCTTGATACTCGCGTCCGTCTCGTTCCTTGAACGGTTCCCCATTGAAGTCCTTAGTCAGATTGTACGGCGGATCCAGTATGAGCAAATCCACTGTACCGCGCGGCAGGAGTGGCGCCGCTTCAAAAACATCCTGGTTGATGACGCAGCCCGTGACCGTACCCAAATCGACGGGGGCCGTTACATGGAGAAGCCGATGCGCAAACGATTCCGCTTCCATATCGGAACAAACAAGCGTTCTGTTTCGCGGGGCACGTTGCTTCACTTATTTCATCCGAGTTGTACCATCCAAGGATACCCCGTCGCATTGGCAAATCGCCACCGCCAAAATCAATGTATGAGAGTGTGCGATAGCCGGGGCGGGCTGGATTTCTACGCAGGCGTGATCCGCCCCAGCACGATCGGCCCCTTCGCCCCGGTTGCGTGCGGCACGTTGCACGGCGTGCCGCAAAAGGTCTCGTTGCCGAGGATCGCCGCGCCGATGGCGTCCACCGCGTCGTGTGGCAGGCCGTATTCGTCGCTCATGCGGATGGTCAGATCGGAAAGCCCATTCTTGATGCGCGTGAGCAGCGCTTGGTTCACACTGCCGCCGCCGCTGAGGATCAGTCTCGAAACTTGATACTGTGGTTTCACAAAGCGATTGAACGCGCGGACGATGCAGTAGCTCACCGCGGACGTCACCGTCGCCATCAGGTCCTCGAACGAATGCTCCTTGCGGCCGGCGAGCGCGTCACGCAGATACACTTCCGGCCCAAATTCGTCGCGGCTCGTGCACTTCGGCGGCACCTTCGCAAAGTACGGATGGTCCAACAGGTACTCCAAGAACTCGTCGATTACCACACCCTTCGCGGCCGCCGCGCCCTTGTCGTCGATCTCCATGTTGCCGCCGGAGAGCAGCCGCACGGCGCCGTCGATCGCAACCGTCCCCGGGCCGGCATCGAACGCGATGACGTCCTCCAATTTTGGCGTTAATACGGAAATGCTCGTGATTCCGCCGAGGTGCACACGCGCGATGGTCCGGTCCTCGCGGCGAAACAGCGCCCAGTCCGGGTACGCGGAGATCGGCCCGCCCTGTCCCCCGCCGGCGATATCGCGCGCGCGAAAGTCCGACACGACGGGCAGGTTCGTGCGCTCCGCAATCACTGCGGCCTCGCCTACCTGCATCGTCCCCACGGCGTGGTCGTATCCGCGCGGCGGGTTGTGCGCGACGGAGAAGCCCGATGACGCGACGAAATCCACTTCGCACATTTCCGCGTGCGCGAAGCGTTGCATGTCCGTAGTCGCTTCGGCGAGGAATTCGCCCAACTCGAAATTGAGAAGACAAATCTCGCGCGCGTCCTTGCGCGCAACGATGAGGCGCGTGCGCAGCCCCTGCGAGTATGGGAAGTGCTTGAAGCGGATCAGCTTGATGGCGAGATCCTTGCCCGTGCCTTTGATGCGCACCAGCGCGGCATCCACCCCGCGGCACGAATTGCCGCAGGCCAGGCCAATCACATAGCGCGTCGGCTTTTTCTTGATTCCCTCGAACAGCATGATCGTCGTCTTCCGCCGCAGGTTCGCGGATTTCCGTTAGCGTACTGTCGCCAACGTCGAACCGCTGAAATAATGCGCCACAATCGCGTCGTGCCCAAATCCTTTGAGCGCCATTCCGCGCGCACCGTGCTGGCACAACCCCACGCCATGGCCCCGGCCGCCGCCCGTGAATATCCATGCAACCGGGCCTGACGGTCCCCGTTCCTCCTTAATTATTAACATGGAGCTGGGTAAATCGCCAAATGCTTGCCGGATAGGAAGTTCCTTGCGAATGGTTACCGACCCTGCCGTGCCCTTTACGGTGACCGATTTCAGCCGCCCGCTGACGCCCCGTTCCCCCGCCCGAATGCTTAAGATTCGACCCACCCGATACTGCCGGTTGACCAGCCCGTTGAGCTGTTCCGCGCCGACCCGCCGGGTCCAGCGGAACTCCTTCTCGTCCGCAGCGCAGTTTGCGGGGGGCCTTGTCCCCAGCCAATCGACAATGTTGCTCGGCGAGCCAGGAGGGTCCGGCGCGTCCAACAGGTCCGATACCCCCCGAAGCGCCGCGTTCGGGGGCGACGACCAGACCGTCTCGTTGTTCTCCGTCCAGCCCCCGCAGTCGGCGCTAAATACGGCCGGCACGATGCGCCCGTTCGCCACGATCACTTGGCCGCGCGTATTCGCGACCGCCGCATCGGTCGACGCAAGGCGCCCGCCGTGCCCGGCGTACACGCGGTCGCCTTCGCTGTTCGTAAAGTGGAAACCCTCCAACGTGTGTTTGAAACCAAGGTGCTCGAGTACGTCGCTGCGCGCAGTCACTGCCTGCGCTTCGAGCGCCTCCATCGGCCACGTGGATGGCATCTCTGCTGGCAGCACACCCGCGAGGTAGTCCTCCATCGGCAGGGTTTCGTACACCCCAAGCGTCGCATCCGGCTCGACCCACAATTCGATTGCGCCCGCGAATATTCCTTCGCGCGAACCCGTTTTGACGGACACCGGATTCGCGCTGCGCAGCGTGAGCGGCAATGCTATTGATGCCACCTGTTGCCCGCCGGACCGCAGCGAGACCGTTCCGCTGCCCGGCGCGATTGTCTCTACGCGCACCCACGCCCACGTGCCCAGCGTTTCCAGCCGCTTCACGATCTGTTGGGCGTCGGTATGCGTCGCCGCGCGCGCGAGTGACACCCAATACTGGCATCCATCAAGCACACGCCCGTCGTTCGTCTCGTATCGGTCCCCGCGCAACACCGGCTCCGCTTCGTAACCTTTTGCCTTCCACTCCGCGAGGTAAAGCTCCATCGCCGGCTCGTCGCCGGGACGAAACGTCTTCGAGAACACGTAATACCGCTGACTTGGCGGCTGTACCTGCCCACGCAGGAACTGCCATGCACCCGGTGCAAGCGGCAACCGTTTCCCGCCGGACTCGATCTGCGTGTCGCCCGAGGCCTCGATGGTCACCGCCGGAGTCCCATGAAACAGCCGTACCCTGACCAATGGATTGCCCGGCGACACGCCTGTACTGTGCGGTGTTTCCGGGGCTGGTTCCGGTTCAGGCGGGGGATGCGGGCTTGGGATCGGGCTCGGCGATGTAATGGGCGCAGGCTTCGGCGCTCGCGGAGGCGCAGCGGGCGGTCGTGGCCCAACACACGATGCAGCGGCGACAATCGCAGCCACCGCAATGCAAACTGCACTCGACCGCCTCAATCTCTCGTTTCTTTCATGCTACTGTGCAACGCAATTGCCGCGCGCACGTCACCGCGCGCGCTCTCGAGCAACGCGTGCGCCTCCTCCGCGGAAATCTTTAACCGTTCCATTAACACGGCTGCCGCAACACTATCGCCGGCGTCCCGCAGCCGTTGCGCAGCTTTCTCGTTATCAATCCCGGTCAAAACGGAAATGATGTGTGCCGCGCGCTTGCGCAACTTCGTGTTTGTCGGTTGCACGCCAATCATGTATCCCTCGAACACGCGTCCCGACAACGCCATCGCGCCCGTGGTAATGGTGTTCAACACCATTTTTGTCGCCGTCCCCGCCTTCAATCTCGTCGACCCGGGCAACACCTCCGGCCCCGTCGGCAACAGCAACACGTGATCGACGCTTTCGCCAATCTTCGCATCCGGATTGCAGTACACCAGGGCCGTCGCCGCGCCGCGCGCCTTGGCCGCTGCGATAGCCGCCAACGTATACGGCGTCGTCCCAGACGCCGCTATTCCGACGACAACGTCATCCTTCCCGATCGGCGGATCGATCGCGTCGATGTCCGCGCGGCCCAAACTCTCGTCGTCCTCCGCGCCCTCGACGCTCTCCCGCAACGCACGGTCGCCGCCCGCGATAATCCCAATTACCTGCCCCGGCGGCACCCCGAACGTAGGAGGGCACTCCGACGCATCCAACACCCCAATCCGCCCACTCGTCCCCGCACCGATGTAGACGAGTCGGCCGCCGTAGCGAAACGCTTTGACGATCCGATTGATGAGCAATGCCAGTTCCGTTTGGCACGCGTGCGTCGCGAGCGCCGCCGCGCTGTCCGCGCGTCGCATGCGCTCGACAATCCAAGGCGTGTTCAGCCAGTCTAGCGGGGTGCTGTCGTCCTCGTGCGAAGGTAAGCGGTCCGGTTCAGTTGACATACGCGACAGCGGCGTGCTCTCGGCTTGCGGCACCGACTCCGGCAAGTGCGCATGGCGGCTAAGTTCAAATATGGCGCGGTGTCCGATCAACGGCGCAATCTTCACTTCGTTCTCGACGCCGAGCTTCCGTAACTGCTGGCGAAACTCATCCCAATACAAGAAACTGTGCTCAAACATTCCGCCCATGACGAAGATGGGCGCAGTTGGGCCAAGCTGCGTACGCCTTACCGCGGCGCGCACGAGATTCGCAAGCGACATCGCACAATCGCGTACGCACTCGAGTGCGAACGAGTCGCCGTCATCGGCACGTTGCAGGACAACTTCCGCGAGCTTTGCAATCTGAAGCTTCCCCCAACCGACAAAGCCTTCGGCGCTTTTTAGTTCCGCGCTTCTGCGGAGCGCTTTCAACAACGCAGGCGCCTCGCCGCTCTCGTCTTTTGCGAACAGCCCGCGGCGCAGCGCCGTTACAGCAACATGGTATGCGCTCCCGTCATCGCCGAGGATTGGCCCGCGTCCCCCGAAGAGAGATACTTGTCGCGTCGCATCGAGCACGGCCACGCTACTTCCCGTTCCGCTTATCGCCAGCGCGCCCGCCCGACGGTCCAGGTTTGCCAACAGATGTGCGTGCACGTCCGTCGTAACTACGGCGCGTTCGACGCGAGGAACGTTCACGCAGAGAGACTGCGCAAAAATTTCCCTGAGGTTTTGTTCGCGCGCGCCGGAGATTCCGGCATAAACGACCGCTTGAGCGTTCGGCCGATCCCGCATCAGCAACGACGCTAGCGATGCCACATGATCCGCGGCGGCGCTTGGCGCAACCTGAAACGGATTCACCGCCGCGCCCGTGGTTTCGGATACTTGCTCCCCTGTTTCCTTGTACAGCCCGACGCGCGTGCCGGTACCGCCGCCATCAATCGCGATGACCAATCGTTCTGTCATTTCGATCTCGGGATTTGTGGCACACCAATACGGAGTGCGGTACCAACGCAGCCGCTTTGGCTCTCAATTGGCGCCACGCAATTGCACCCACCGGGAGCGTTCCAGAGCGACCGGCTCCGCCAACAGCACGAGCCGCGGCGCCGTCCGACTGGGATTCTGCTACCGCCCCCCACTCCATTCCGCGCAATGCCGCGCTTGTGCTCGTGCGTCGTCATCGTACTCGATACTCGAAATGCGTCCCATTCGTCCGATTCTTCGTGCGCATGGTAGCATGCCCGCTCGGAGAGAACGGAATGGAACCACGAGACATCGCGGCGCTGCTCGCGCTCATGCGCGTTGAAGGTGCAGGCAACGCCACAGGACGCCGCGCTCTGTCCATGGCGCAGTTTCTCGGCATTACCGTGTCCGAAGCGATCGCGACCGACCCGCGCGATCTCCTTCTCCAACTCCCGGCGAACGCGTTCGACGCGGTGCTCCTCGCGGCGCGCCAAGTTAACGCCGACTCCCTCGCACTCGCGAAACGCCACGCCGCCCGCATCCTGCACCACGGCGTCCGGTGTTCCGCGTTTACGGACGAGAACTATCCCGAACTACTTTCCCTGCATCTCGGCGAAACCGCGCCCGCACTCATCTGGTGTGCGGGCAACTTCGACCTTCTCCGTGCCTACAGCGCGGGAATCGTCGGCACGCGAACGCCCTCGCACACCGGCGAGGGCATCGCCGCGGATTGCGCGCGCCTGTTCGCGCGCGAAGGCATCTGCGTCGTCAGCGGTGGCGCGGACGGCATCGACACCGCAGCGCACCGTGCCGCTCTCGACGCGAACGGATCGACCGTCATTGTTCTACCGCAAGGCATTCGCAGGTACTCGTTTCCCGCGTACGTGCGCGACGCCATCGAATCGAACCAGTGCGTCCTCATCAGCCAGTTCGATCCGGAAATGGCCTGGCAAACCCACGCAGCCGTCACTCGCAACGCCACCATCGCCGCGCTGTCGAAACTCGTCTGCGTCATTGAACCCCGGCACATGGGCGGCAGCATGCGCACGGCGGCGCACACACACGAGCAGAGCAAACCCCTCTTCCATTACTGCGAATCCAAACGCGGCGCTCCGTACCAATCGCTCACGCAATATCGCGCCAGCCCTCTGCTCTCGAATGGATCGTCGCTCGATTCCCACGCGCTGCTCGAGGCTTGGCGCGCCGCACCCGGCGTGAAGTCGCAGCAGGCGGAGTTCGACACATGCGCACGTGATAGTCTAAAAGCAACTTAGGTAACCAATCGGAGCACACGCATGGCGGAACCCTGGAAACACGAGCCGGCCGAATCTGACAGCGGGAATCGGGCCATCTTTTTCGCCTGGGCCGTGCTGCTTCCGTTGGGGCTACTTATCGCGGGCGCAGCGCTCGCGCACTTCGAAGTGATCGCACCGTTCCGAGGTTTCCTCATCTTCGCCTTGGGCGGACTCGTCAGCCTCGTACATACACTCATCCTGATTCTTGTTCGTGCCGTAACAAAACGTCCGCCTCGGATCGTCGTCGGGCTCGCGGCCCTGCCCATGCTTGTCGCGATAGGTTCCGCCGCACCTGGAGCCGGCGCGCCGCGCATCAACGACGTCTCGACCGACGTGGAAAACCCGCCGCAATTTGTCGCAGTCGCCGAACTCCCCGATAACGCGGGCCGCGATATGACGTTTCCTGTGGACTTCGGACCGAAGATTCGCGACAACTACCCGAACATAACCACGTTTCGCGTGGTGGACGCCGATCCGTCCACGCGCAAGAAGGTATTTGACGCCGCGCTCGAATACGCGAACGCGCAGCGCGACTGGGCTGTAATACGGTCGAACGCCGATCACGGCATTATCGAAGGGTATGCCGTCACCCGCCTGTTCCGGTTTCGCGACGACTTTGTGATGCGCATTATCGAGCGCGACGGACAGGCAATGTTCGACATGCGATCGAAATCGCGCGACGGCAAGGGCGACCTCGGCGCCAACGCCAAACGTATTGGCGCCGCGCTCGAATACATGCGCGCCACTTTCGGCAGCGCGTCATCGGTCGTAAAAGGCGTGTACGTGAAGACCCGGCCCGTGTAGACACGACCCACCGCCGCGCGTCGAATGTCGCCCGCGTGAGAAAACGGTTAGGAAGCCAGCCTAGCTTGTGCTCGGCCGGAACAGGGACTGATGCACGACACTCTTCGCGAGCAACGTCCCATTGGAATGGTAAAAAAACAGCTGGCACCCGGAGTCGTCTGGCGTATCGGCAGCGAGCCGATCTTCCAGGATCCCGATCAGCTTGCGCCGCTCGTGATCATCCACCCGATCCCAGGTGGCCGATTCTTCCGGTGTCATGGTGTACCGCCGCGAACCATACCGCAGATGCTTTCTATGCGTCATAGCGAATGGATCCCCGAATTTCGTTAGTATAGCAGAACTCCCCCCGAAACGGGATACCCCGCCCAGGCATGGGGAGAACTGGTGTGGTTTGGGCCTCGGAAAACATGTTGGGTAGTTGAAAAGTCAGACTGTCCGAAAAACGGTCTGGTTTCGGAAATCGTTGACAGGAAGTTCTTTCACGCACAATATTTTGTAGTATTCGTCGAAAATTGTCAATATATAGTGGTAAGGGCTAAGCCTTGGGCACCGAAATCGAGCGTAAGTTCCTCGTACCAAACGATACATGGCTGCAAACCGGCGCCGGTCAGCGGTGCGTCCAAGGGTATCTCGCCTACGGACCGCCGGTAGCCGTCCGGGTCCGAATCATGGACGGTGTTGCCACGCTCAATATCAAGACCGCAACCGTCTCTATCACCCGCCACGAGTTCGAGTACGAGATACCGCTGGCCGACGCGCACGCGCTGCTCACCACGTCATGTCATGGGACCGCGATTGAAAAGACACGCCATTGCGTGGAGTATGGTGGCAAGACTTGGGAGGTCGACGTGTTCGAGGGGGCCAACGCCGGGCTTGTCGTCGCGGAAATCGAACTGGACTCGGAAGACGAGCCATACGAGCGCCCGCCGTGGTTGGGGACGGAGGTTTCCGGCGATCCGCGCTACCTGAATACGTCGCTGTGTCAACACCCCTATTCGCAATGGGCCGAGGATGAACGATGAGTGACAGCGGTACGGTCAAACTCGCCGTCGAGTCCGTCTCGTTTTTCATGCGCAATGTGCGCATGCGCCTGCCGTTTCGTTATGGCAGGGCATGCCTCACGGCCGCGCCGCTCCTGCACGTCAAACTCGTGGCCCGTGACGAGGACGGCATCGCCATCACCGGCACCAGCGCAGACATGCTCCCGCCGAAGTGGTTCGACAAGGCGCCGGATAAAGACTTTCATCGCAACGTCAGCGACCTCGTCCTCGCCGCGAAAACGGGAGTGCAGGGCTACCTCGCCGTCGCCAATGCGTGCCGCACACCGTTCGACATTTGGCGCGAAGCCTACGGGCTCGTGCATGACGCAACGCAGATTGTCGGGCTGAACGCGCTCACCGGGTCCTTTGGATCGTCAATCATCGAGCGCGCCCTCATCGACGCCGCGGGCAAGGCGGCCGAGTGCAGTTACCACACGCTCGTGAAACGCAACTTGCTCGGCATCGACCCGGGCCTGGTGCACGACGAACTCGCCGGCGCGCGTATCGAGGATGCAATTCCCGATCAACCCGCAAACGCCATCGCCGTGCGGCACACCGTCGGTCTTGGCGATCCGATTACCGACACGGACGTCGCCCCAGCGGATCGGTTAAACGACGGCATTCCGCAAAGTGTCGAGGCGTGGATCAAATCCGCGGGCGTTCGATACTTCAAGGTGAAGGTCTGCGCGAACCTCGATATCGACAAGCCCCACCTCGTCGCGTTGGCGGCGCTCCTGGAGAAAATGCTTCCGGGCGCATACCAACTCACACTCGACGGCAACGAGCAGTTTCACAACGTTGCCGAACTGCGCGCATGGTATGCCGCGCTGCTCGACACGCCGGAACTGGGGAATTTCCTGTCGCGCGTGCTGTTGTTGGAACAACCCATCGAAAGAAGCGCCGCGTTGTCGGACACCGGCGCATCGGGTCTCGACGCCGCTACTGAACTGCCGCCCGTCATTATCGACGAATCGGACGACCACGTCGACGCGTTTAAGCAGGCCGCGGCCCTGGGTTACCGCGGCGTCAGTGTGAAGAACTGCAAGGGCGTCTTCCAGGGGCTGATGAACCGCATGTACATCGACTACCTCAACAGGCAGGACGCTGCGCGATACACCCTCTCGGCCGAAGACCTCTGCAACCAGCCGCTCGTGCCGTTGCAGCAGGACCTCTGCGCGCTCAGCGTCCTCGGCATCGAACACGCCGAACGCAACGGCCACCATTACTGCGGAACGCTCGATCATGTGTCGCATCTCGAACTTGAAGACTGTTTCAAGGTGCACGGTACCTTGTATGAGCGGTTCGGCAAGAGCGCGCGCGTCCGCATCCGCAACGGTTCGCTCGATCTGCGCTCGCTGCAACAACCCGGCTTCGGATTGGGCAACGTCGTCGACTACGCGGACATGGTCCCGCTGCACGATTGGGAGTACGAATCGTTGGACGTGCAGGAGTGAAAGCGAGTTGTCAGCTAAGAGTGAAAAACGTGAATCCGCTCGCCTAAATAAGGAGCAATGGGCAACTGTCGGTATAAGGTCAATGCTTTTTCTATTAAAGCATCCGATAGATTTCCTCAGAACGATTTTGGTTGGAAGGTCCCTCACGCACGGCTTCCGGGATACAAAAGCCAAACGGTATGAACGCGCGTTGCAACACTTTGAGTACGTTAGAAGCAAACTTCCTGCGCATGCTTGCATACCCGCGCAACTCTACGAGAGCATGGCTGAATGCTACCGGGCACTCGGGCGCCATGAAGAGTCACGGGAATGCTTGAAGTTGGCAAGAAGTGCCAGGCACCAGAAGTGCCATTCGAATTGGGGTTAGAATTTAAGGCAGAAGATCGCCGCGCGCAGTATTCGCATCAACGTCGAAAGAGGGCAGACATGATCAAAACTACCGTAGTAGGAAGTTATCCCGTCCCCGACTGGCTCCAGGCGAACCCGAGCGAGCAGGCCGTCATCGATGCCACCCGCGTCGTCTTCAAAATTCAGGAAGATGCCGGCATCGACGTGATCGCCGACGGCGAGCTCTATCGATACGACGTCAATCATCCCGACACCAACGGCATGATCGATTACTTCGTGCGCCCGCTCGCAAACGTCCGCTCGAACGTGTCGCGATCGGACATCGCAAAGTTTCACAGCGACCGGCAAATGGCGTTTCGCGCGAAGCCCGCGGGCGTCGTGGATGGCCCCATTGGCGAGGGCACGCTGAACCTCGCGCTCGATTACGAACGCGCCCGCGCGCTCACAAAGTCCGCGATGAAGTTCACCGTCACCGGCCCGCACATGCTGGGCAAGACGCTGCTCGACAACCATTACGGCGATCGCGAGGCGCTGTGCAACGCAATCGCCGACGTACTCGCCTCGCAAGTCTCGGAGATTTATCCCGAGGTCGTGCAACTCGACGAAGCGAACATCCCCGGCCACCCCGAAGACGCATCGTGGGCCGTGCACTGCATCAACCGCGTGCTCGACGCAGTCAAAACGACGCCCGCCGTCCATCTCTGCTTCGGCAACTACGGCGGCCAGTCCGTGCAGAGCGGCGACTGGCAGAACCTCATCGATTTCCTCGGCGCACTCCACGCGGACCACGTCCTGCTCGAGGTCGTGCACCAGCACTCGTGGGAACTTCCCCACCTCAAGCGGATAAACCCAAAAGTAAAGATCGGCCTTGGCGTCGTGGACATCAAATCAAACGTCGTCGAAACGCCCGACCAGATCGCCCAGCGCATCGAAGACGCAACCGAAGCCCTCGGCGAAGACCGCATCGCGTATATCAATCCCGACTGCGGCTTCTGGATGCTCAAGCGCTCCGTCGCCGACCGCAAAATCCGAGCGCTGGTGCAGGGCCGCGACTTGTTTGAGGGGCGGACGTGACAAGTCGGCTCGGGAATTACAGCATTCTCTTCGTGCTCGTGCTCGTAATCGTGCTCGTAATCGTAATCGATCCTTCGAATTCGTCCGGGCAATAAAGCTGAGGAACCTCATCATGTTAGTCTCACCGCAAACGCGTGCTATCTGTCTCTGCTGCTTCGGGGCCATTGTGGTGATGCCCGGCTACGCCCAAACAAACGTCCTATCCGAACCCGACAAACCCGCCCAAATGATGGAAACCTATCTCCGCGCAAAGACCGTCGAAGCGTTCGACCGCCGTGCGGAGGCGTACGAGAAGATCAAAACGCCGGAGGATTGTGCAGCGCACCAGCAGCGCATCCGCGATTTCTTCGTGCAGCAGTTGGGCGGGTGGCCGGAGAAAACGCCGCTCAACCCGCGCATCGTCGACACGCTCGATCGCGGCGCGTACACGATTGAAAAAGTCATTTACGAAAGCCGGCCGCAGTTCTACGTCACCGCGCTGATGTACCTCCCGAAATCGAAACCGCCCTACCCCGCCGTGCTTTTCCCCTGCGGACACGACCCGAACGGCAAAGCGGGCGAGGCGTATCAGCGCGCGTGCGCGTTCCTCGCCGCAAACGGAATCGCCGTCCTCTGCTACGACCCGATCGGGCAAGCCGAACGTTCGCAGTTGCTCGACGAAAACGGCAAGCAGAAATACAACTCGACCATCGAGCACACGCTCGTCACCGTCTCGTGCATTCCGCTCGGCACAAACGTCGCCGCGTTCCGCATCTGGGACGGTATCCGCGGCATCGACTATCTGCAAAGCCGCGACGACATCATCAAGGACAAAATTGGCTGCACCGGCAACTCCGGCGGCGGCACCTTGACAACGTACATCTCCGCGCTCGACGACCGCGTCTACTGCGCCGCGCCGAGCTGTTACATCACGTCACTAAAAGACCTCATCCTCAAGGACGGCCCGCACGACGGCGAGCAGTGCATCGCAGGCCAACTCGCGTTCGGCATGGACCACGGCGACTACCTCATGGCGCGCGCGCCGAAACCCACGATGGTGCTCTGCGCCACGCGCGATTTCTTCCCGATCAACGGCGTGTGGGACACGTACCGCGTGACGAAACGGTTCTACACGCGGCTCGGCTATCCCGAACGCCTCGAAATCGCCGAGGCCGACGAGGAACACGGCTACACGCCGCTACTGCGCCAGGCGATGGTCCGCTGGATGAAGCGATGGCTCCTCAGCGTCGACGACACTGTCACCGAACCGGACGTGACGATACTCGCCGACGACGAAGCGCAGGTAACCACCGAAGGCCAGGTGCTCAAAATCGCCGGCGCGCGTTCCGTGTGGGACATCAACAGCGACCTCGCCGATCAGCTCGCCGAGCAACGCATAGCCGCGCGCGCGACCGAATCGGAAGAGTCCTTGCTGGCGAAGGTGCGTGAGATTACCGGTATTCGCCCGCTCTCTGTCCTCGCAGCGCCCCAATCCAAGACCGTCGCGACAGCGCGGCAGCAGGGTTACGCGGTCGAAAGCTACGAATTGATTCCCGAGCCCGGCCTCGTAATTCCCGCGATCCTGTACGTCCCGGACGGCGCGCCGGTGAAGGCGGTGCTCTACGTTGCGCAGGAGGGAAAGGCATCGGTTGCGCCGCAATGCGAAGCGCTCGCGAGGCAAGGCGCGCTCGTACTCGCGATCGATTTGCCCGACACGGGCGAAACCAAATCAAGCTGGTCGCACGGCGACGAATGGGAGAAGTTCTTCGGGCCAAGCTACAAAGCCGTCATGCTTGCCTACCAACTTGACCGGCCGATCCTGACCATGTGGGCGGAAAACATCCAAACGTGCGCGCGTTTCCTGCGCGGCCTGCCCGAAAGCGACGACAGTCTGGTCGATCTCATTGCCGTTGGGACGACCGGCCCCGCCGCGCTGCACGCTGTCGCGCTCGATTCGGACAAGACCATTCGGTCCCTTGAATTAGTCAATGCGCCCGAATCGTGGGACACTGCGGTCCGCACGCCGGAAGGTCAGGGCCAATTCATCACGAGCGTCCACGGCGCATTGCGGACGTACGATTTGAGCGATCTGAAGTCATTCGCTAAGTCCGAATAGGACCCATACGTCCTATTTGTCCCATTGTTCACGGTGCTGTCATAGCCCCTATTATCGACTCTGAAGCTACTCCGTCTCTCGCCTCCGCTGCCTCCATTGCTTCAGCGTGCCGAACGGAAAATTGATCACCTGGCGCATACCCGCGACGGTAGACACCTGCCGCGCCATGCGCCGCATTTGCAGCATCAACTCCTGCCGCACGACCGCTTCCTCGACTTCGCCCTCTTCCCGCACAGCAAGCAGGCGATGGATCGCTATCGCGCCAAACACCGCCGCGAGCAGGAACACGTAGTCGAGGCCCTGCAAATCGACGGTTGGCACGTCGAACCGCGCCGCACCCGTCACGGTATCGATTCCGCGCAGCATGATTTGCAACTCGAACCGCTCGCAGTAATCGCCGACCAGCCCCGCCGCAACCGGCGCGATCGTCGCCATCACACCGGAAATTAGCGCGTTCACGGCGAGATACGCCGTCGCCTTGCCGTACGGCGCCGCTTTGAACGCGAGATTGCTCGTGCACAGCGTCACCCCCGCCGTCGAAATCCCGGCGAGCACGTGTATCGCGATGAGCAACGGAATCGTCAGGAAGTACGCGTCGGGCATCGTCGTAAACGGCCACACCAGAAACGTCACGATGAACAGCGGGCCCGAAACCGTCAACACCGACTTGTTCGAATACCGGTCCGCGAGACGTCCCCACACGCGAAAGAAGAGCACATTCACCATCTGACTTAACACCGACAGCCCGATCACCCACACCATGCTCATCTCGAGTTTGCGGATCATATACACCGCGAAGAACGGCGCTGCGAAATTCACCGCGAAGTTCCACCACGCAAGAAAGATCAGCACCGAGCGGAATGTCGCATCCCGCAGTGGCTGCCTCAGTATTTCGCGCACGGTCGCGCCGGACTGCACCGGCATTTCCGGCTCGGGCATCCGTGCGATGAAGAAAAGGCTTACCACCGCGGACACCGCCGCGATCACGAATATCCCCGTGTACGCGCCAATCGGCGACCCGTAATGCTGTTTGCCCATGTCAACCGCGATCGCGCCGGCAACGCTGAGCACCGCGCCAATGAACGTGGCCAGTGCCATCCGCTTGGCGAAGAACGTCCCGAACACGGGCGTCGGCACCAAGTCGCGCACCCACGAATTCCACGCGCAGTTCGTCAAGTTACCCGTCGCGAAATGCACGAACAGCAACACGAGGAACGACGGAATCCAATATTCGCGCGGCACAACCCACGGCGCCAGCGCGATGAAAAACCACGTCATCCGGCTTACCGCCGCCGCGTACAGCGTCAGCAGTTTGCGCTTGCGGTATCGTTCGATGAGCACGATAGACGGCAGTTGCAGAATCTGCGCGAGCGGGCCCGCCGCGGCGATTACGCCCACGACTGCGTTTGACGCGCCGAGCGCCAGCGCAAACCCCACAAGGAACGCCCCCGTCGTCAGGATCGCCAACACCGTCACAAACGCCGCGTCATACAGCATCATGCGCATGCCGAGCCGGATGTCGTCTTCGGATAGCGATTCTTTTGGATGAAAGTACGTCATGTCGAGTGGTGAGCGTCCTGCATCAGCGCGGATTGCGTTCGGATGCGAAAGTACCTTCAATTCACATCCCCCTGAATCCCCCTTCAATTCACATCCCCCTGAATCCCCCTTCAAAGGGGGACTTAATACGAAGCGAATGACGTCGCATTGACTTCTTAAGTCCCCCTTTGAAGGGGGATTCAGGGGGATGTGGCTTCAGCGCGCACAAACTTGCCGTAGTGTAGCAATTCTTGAACTGTCTTGCCCAAACAAACATTCGCCGATCTGCGCGTGCTATAGTCTTTGGCATTAACGGTAGGTATCACGCCATGTCCGTCACCATCGAGAAAAATGGCCCGGTCACCACGGTTATCCTCTCGCGGCCCGAACGCCGCAACGCTGTCGACCGGGAAACCGCACAGGCGCTGTCGGACGCGTTCGCCGCGTTCGACTCCGATCCCGGCGCCTCTGTCGGCGTGCTCTACGGCGATCACGGCCAGTTCTGCGCGGGAGCGGACTTGAAGGCAATCGCCGCGGGCAATCCAAATAATCTGAGCGAAGACGGGGACGGCCCGATGGGCCCCTCGCGCACGCTGCTCTCTAAGCCCGTCATCGCGGCAATCGAAGGCCACGCCGTCGCCGGCGGGCTCGAACTCGCGCTATGGTGCGACCTGCGCGTCGCCAGCGAGACCGCCGTGCTCGGCGTATACTGCCGCCGTTGGGGCGTGCCGCTCATCGACGGCGGCACCGTGCGCCTGCCGCGCCTCGTCGGCCTTGGTCATGCGCTCGATCTCATCCTCACCGGACGCGGCGTGTCCGCGCAGGAAGCGTTGGTAATGGGCCTCGTCAACCGCGTCGCGCCCGCGGGTCACGCGCGAGACGCCGCCGAAACGCTCGCGCACGACCTCGCGCAGTTCCCACAGGTGTGCATGCGCGGCGACCGCCTCTCCGCGTATCAGCAATTCGATCTCACATTGCCCCAAGCCTTGGCAAACGAATTTCGCCACGGGCTGCGCTCTCTGGAAGCCGATTCGCTCGCCGGCGCGCAGAAGTTCGCGTCCGGCGCAGGACGGCACGGATCGTTTTCGGGCTAACGCATGAGCAAGACCATCCTCATCATCGGCGCGTTCGACACAAAGGGCGAGGAATTCGCCTTCCTGCGGCAGCGCGTGCTCGGGCGTGGTTTCCCCGTGTTGACGATGAACGTCGGCGTGCTCGGCACGACGGACAAGTTCCCCGTGGACATCGAGGCAGGCCTTGTCGCGCAGGCGGGCGGCAGCGACATCGATACGTTGCGGAAGAAAAACGATCGCGGCGAGGCGATGAAAGTTATGGCCGCGGGTGCGCCGGTCATTTTGCGACAATATTTCGACGCGAAAAAGTTCGACGGCGTCATCGGCATGGGCGGTACCGGCGGGACGTCAGTGATTACCGCCGCCATGCGCGCGCTGCCAATCGGCGTCCCAAAAGTCTGCATCTCCACCGCCGCGGGCGCCGACGTGTCTGCCTACGTCGGCACGTCGGACATCGTATTGTTCCCGTCCATAGTCGACGTCGCCGGCTTGAACCGAATTTCCCGCGTGATTATCTCGCGCGCCGCGGGCGCCATCTGCGGCATGACCGAGGTCTGGCCACCGCCCGCGAAGGACAGCAAACCGATTATCGCTGCGAGCATGTTCGGCAACACGACCGAATGCGTGAACGCGTGCAGCGCCGCGCTCAGCGAAAAGGGCTACGAAGTCCTCGTCTTCCACGCGATCGGTACCGGTGGCCGCACGATGGAATCGCTCGTGCGCGACGGTCTCGTCGAGGCCGTGCTCGATATCACGACAACCGAATGGGCCGACGAACTGTGCGGCGGCGTGTTCAGCGCAGGTCCGGACCGCCTCAGCGCGCCCGGTGAAGTTGGCATCCCGCACCTAATCGTCCCCGGCTGCGTCGACATGGTGAACTTCGGCCCAATGGGTACGGTGCCGCAAAAGTACCGCGACGATCACCGCCGCTTCTACGAATGGAACCCGTCCGTCACGCTGATGCGCACGAATGCCGAAGAAAACGCCGCCATCGGCCGTGTCTTCGCCGAAAAAGCCAACGCTGCAAAAGGCCCGGTCGCCTTCCTGCTGCCTCTGCGCGGCGTCTCCATCCTTGACGGCGACAACCAACCCTTCTGCGATCGCGCTGCCGACGCCGCCTGCTTCGACGCGATTCGTAAGAATGTCCGCTCCGAAATTCCGGTAATCGAAATCGACGCAAATATCAATGACGCCGCGTTTTCGAATAAGTCCGTTGAACTGTTGCTTCAACTGATCGGGCAGAAGCCGTAGACTCTAATTCGCTCGTTTAGGTCGTTTAGGTCCGTTTGGTCCTTTGTATCGCCGAAGAAGGAATCCTCACCATGCCCAACACCGTCCGCACCTTCATCGAACCCGCCGACGTGGAAACCCAGGTCTTCGACTGGGGCCGCCTCTCCTGGCTCTCCGAACCGCGCGTCACCGGCACCGATCGCTTTAGCGCCGGCCTCGTCGTGCTCAACCCCGGCATGGGCCACGTCCGCCACAACCACCCCGGCGTTGAAGAAATCCTCTACGTCATCGAAGGTAAAGGCATCCAGATGGTCGAAGTCGACGGCAAACCGGTCGAACAGGAAGTCACCCCCGGCGTCCTCGTCCACATCCCCCCGGACATCTACCACTCCACCGTCAACACCGGCGACGGCCCCATGAAACTTATCGCCATCTACTCGCCCCCCGGCCCCGAAGCGCTACTGCGCCAGATGGAAGGTGTAAGCATCGAACCGCCGCAAAGGTAGTTGCGACACATGGCCTAGCCAGGAAGCAAGCAGCCAATGTTCATCTTTTGGCCAAGCATGTTGCCCGCGAAGATTACGCTCGCAATACTTGCAGGCATTGTCTTGACGGCAACAATCGTTGCTCAACGGAAGCGCCGCAAGGGGACGAGAGTATTCGCCTTCGGCGCCTTCATCGCGATTGTTGTATTCATTCCGTGCTGCATCGTCGTGCAGAAGTTTACCGACCCCTATCAATTGGGTGTCTTCGTGCACCAAGACTATCACGACGTCCGATGCGACTTCGCAAGAATATTCCTTCCGGAAACCGCGACCGATATTACGGTTGACCAGCAAATTAACAGACACGTGGCAAAGTTTGTTATCAGCAAGCCTCAAGTCGAGGCGTGGCTTGACCAGCAGTGGGCAACGCGCGGTAAACAGTCGATCAAGCCCCGCGCGTCAAAGAACGAACACCGCGAATTGGGACCGGAATGGTGGGTCGAACGAGCCCGCGAATTGGGTTGGCAAGTTCCGTCCGATCTGGTCGCATACGATGGCCCTTTCTGGCAAAGTGGCGCCAGCGCCACGATATTCTTCAGTGAGTCCGAAGGGTTCGCGTACCAAGTCGCCTACTATTGGTAATACTGGAAAAGCTTACCATCGTTGGATTGTGACGGAGACAACCGGTTTCGGGCTGCACAGCGGTACAACTGGAGAAACCGCAAATAAATCTCAGGCAAATTGCATTGAGCCAAAGATAAGCGCCGATGACTTGACGCTTTTTCGTGATTCACCGCAGGACGTGGCGCGATTGCCCTGCCGAAAAAACCATTGACGCCGTCACGCACTCGTGTTAGTTTGATCCGTGCAGGGCTGTTGGATACCCGTTCTTCGAGAATTCACACGGAAACGTGTGGGAGGAGGTTAACTCTATGGCTTTGCCTACGGATACCTTCTGGGGGAAAATCCGCACTTTACTCGGCATCGCGAGCATTGTCCGGAACCTCGTCAGCGAAATCTTCGGCACCGGAAATCCGGGTAAGTAACCTCCGGCACGATTCCCGTGCAGGGCTTCAGTCACAGGTCGGCCGGCCCCGAGGACGTGCCGCTCTGCGTGGAAATCTGCATGCTGGCCGCCGGTGAGGCCCTTGATCGCTGCTTCGGCGGCTTGCGCGACAACCTATCCACCCGCGACGCGCTCTCCCACCTGTGCCGCGCGGAGACGACCCTGTACTCGTGGAAGCATTTCCACATCGGCAGCATGGACGGCGTCCCAGCAGGCGGCGTCTGCATGGTGCCGGTGGACGGACTCGGCCCACTGGTCGACGCCGTTCCGGATGTGCTTCGCCTCGACTGCCGCATCGGCGCCACGGGACTCCTTCGGCTGCTGGCGCGCGCCTTGCGGATCGGCTTCGGGCGCGGTGGAGACGAGTTCCCGGCGGGCGGCATCTTCATGCCATTCGGGGCGGTCTTTCCCGCGCATCAAGGCAAAGGCGTCGGTACCGCGGCATTTCTCGCCATACTGGAAATCGCGCGCGCCATGGGCGGAACAGCGCTGTGCTGCCGCCCGCCGAAATCCAACGTCGCGATGATGCGCGTCCTGCACGCGCTGAACTTTGAACCGGTTCCGTCCAAACGCGTTTCCGCGTTCCAGGTCATGGCGCTGCATCTATAGCCAAGATTCAGTGCCGCCGTTTCCGCCTGCGGCGCGCTACTCGTGCCGCAGGGCCTCGACGGGGTCCATGTTCGCGGCGCGCATGGCGGGGTAGATGCCGAAGACGACGCCGACGAGCGCGGAGATCGTAAAGGCGACGAACGGCGACCAGAACGTCACGATCGTCTTCAGTTCCGCGAAGTACGTAATCACGAACGGAATCGCCAGCCCCAGCGCGACGCCGATCACCCCGCCAATCGCCGAGAGCAGGACCGTCTCCACCAGGAACTGCATCACAATATCGCGCTTCTTCGCGCCGAGCGCGCGGCGGATGCCGATTTCGCGCGTGCGTTCGGTGACCGTTGCGAGCATGATGTTCATGATCCCGATGCCACCCACGAGCAGCGATATCGCCGCGATGGCGCCGAGCACGATATTAAAAATACGCTTCGTACGTTCCGCCTGCCGCAACAAATCGAGCGGCACAATAATGTCGTAGTCCTTCTTCTTGTGGTTGCGTTCCATCAGTTCCGCGATGATGTGCCACGTTTCGACCACGTCCTCGATATTCTTCACCTTGACGGTCGCCTCGTGCAGTTCAACGCGCTCCGCCGAAAACGACCCGCTCGATCGCTGCACCAGCGTTTCGCCGAAGCGGTCCTTCGCCGCGCTCAGCGGGATGTACATCTCGAACGGCGCGCCGGAACCGCTGTTCGCCTTTGCTGCATCCTGGTTGGGTAATTCGCCTAACCCGCCCGTAGTCCCCGCCGCTTGGCGCGCTTTCGGTTCCATTACGCCGATCACGGTGTAGTAGTCGCCATCGATGCGGACCGTGCGCCCCATCGGATCGTCTATCGGGAAAAGCGCGTCAGGCAGGCCATCGCCCAATACGCACACGTTGATGCTGTCGTCGATTTCCTCGTCCGTGAAGAAGCGCCCGCGCGCGATGTGGTGGTTCCGCATCTCCTGGTACCACGGCACCGTGCCGACGATATCGCAGTCCACGCGTTGCACGCCGTTCCACACGTCCTTCCGGATGTTCCGGCTCGGCACGAGAATCTCCACGCTCGGTATCGTCATCTTGATGCGGTCGATATCGTCGTATGTCAGCCCGTACTCGACAACATACGTGCGCTCCGTGGTCGTGCGCCGCTCCTCGGGCGGTTTTACGCTGCGCACGATAATATTGTTGCTGCCCAACCGCCGAATTTGCTCCTGCGCTTCGAAGCTCAGGCCTTCGCCAATCGCCAACATCGCAATCACCGAGCACACGCCGAACACGATGCCGAGCACCGTAAGCAGCGATCGCAGCTTGCGCAGCCACAAGCTCTTCACGCCCAACTGCGTCGTACGCACCAGGCGCTGCGCCGTCGTCACGCCGAGCAGCGCGCGAATCCACGAGTTAGTTGCGGCGTTCATCGCGTTCCACCACGCCGTCCCGCAGCCGAATTACCCGCTGCGCGCGGGCCGACACTTCATCGGAGTGCGTGACCATGATCAGGGTCTTGCCCTGTTTGTGCAGGTCGTCGAACACATTGAGGATATCGGAGCCCGACGTCGAATCGAGGTTGCCCGTCGGTTCGTCCGCGAGGATGATCAGCGGATCGTTCGCGAGCGCGCGCGCTACTGCCACGCGCTGCTGTTGCCCGCCGGACAACTCGTATGGCCGGTGCTCGAGCCGATCGCCCAAGCCGACCCGCGTGGCCAGTTCGGTGGCAATCGCGCGGCTCTCGTCGTCCGGCCGCCCCTGGTAATACAGCGGCACTTCAATGTTTTCGAGTACGTTGAGTTGCTGAATCAGGTTGTACGATTGAAACACGAACCCGATCCGCATCCCGCGAATGGACGACAGCGCGTCGTCGTCGAGCGTCGAAACGTCCTCCCCGCCGAGGATGTACTGTCCGTTGCTGGGCCGATCGAGACAGCCAAGCAGATTGAGCAGCGTCGACTTCCCGCAGCCCGACGGCCCCATGATCGTGATGTATTCGCCCTGACGAAAATCAAGCGATACGCCGCGCAGCGCCTCGACCTCCACCAGGCCCATCATATACCGCTTACGGACGTCGACGATCTGTGCGATGATGTCGCCCACGATTCGGTCCGTTACGCGGCGGATGGCGCGCCGCCCTCGCTGGGTTGTGGCGCTTCCTGCCGCTCTTCTTCCTCGTCTTCTTCGCCGCTATCCGATCTTTCTACCTGCGACGTGGGCGCGCGCAGGTACACGCGATCGCCTTCCTCGATGCCGTTCTTAATCTCGATGAACGCGTTGTTGAACTGGCCCGTCTCGACTTCGCGCTCTACCTCCCGGCCCAGCGCGTCCGCAACGTAGACCACCCGTTTGCTTCCCTTCGGGTGCACCGCGTTGATCGGCACGTACACGACGTTCTTGAGTTCATCGACCATAATTTCCACGTCCGCGGTCATGCTCGGCTTGAGCCGTTCATAGGTCCCGCTGATTGCCACGGTCGCCGGATACAGCTTCATGTCCGGGTTCATCCAACGCGAACTTGAATCGGGGATTACCGAAATCTTCACGACCTCGCCGACCAATTCCTCGTCCCGGAACGATTCGAGCTTGATCTTCGCCTTCTGCCCAACCTTGATTTTGTCGATGTTCGACTCGTGCACTTTCACGCGCACGGCCATCTGCGTCATGTCCGGAATCGTGATAATCTCCTGCCGCTCGTACACCGTCGCGCCTTCTTCGATCGGCTCGCGGTTGCGCCAGGGTTCGTCACTGCCGCCGTACACCACGAGGCCCGGGCGTTCTGCGACCACGGTGCACGCCGCAAGCTGGTCCTCAAGCTCCTTCTTCCGTTCCGTACGCAGTGCGAAGCTGGCCTCGCTCGATTTCTTGCGCGCCTCGGACTGCGCCTGCTTGGCCACGGCCTGCTTCATCGTGCGCTCCATCGCACGAATAGCCTCCTCGTATGCGGAAAGCAGCTTCTCCGCTTCCTTCGGGAATTCGTACTTCACGAACAGGTCCCGCGCCGTCTCCGCCGAATCGCGGTTCACGGTCTGCTTCTTGACGCTCATCTCATCGTTGTCGAGTTCCTGCTTCGTCACGAAATTCTTCTCGGCAAGTTTGCGCGTTCCCGTCAGTTTCGTTTCCGACAATAATAAGTCGCCTTCGGCCAGAAGCCGGTCGCTCTCGAGCTTGCGCAGTTTTTGCTGCGCCTCCCCGTCGCCCAACGCGTCCGGTTTCGCGAACTTCGTGAAATCGATGTCCGGACGCCGTTCGGAGATCGCGATCGACGCCATGGCCGCCTTGGCCGTTTGCGTCGCGGCGATTTCCAGTTCGGCCGGCAAATCGCCGCCCTCCGTGCTGGATTCGGTGTCGGCGTTCGTCGCGGCGGCAGACTTGGCCTCCGTTTTCACTTCGGCCGTTTCCTTTTTTTCGGCCTTCGCATCGCCGCTTTGCTCCGAGGCCGCCTGCGCATTCCGAGTTGTGGAGCGTTCGTCGCGCTGGCCGCCCTCGCCTTCCGCTCGACGGCGGCGTCCGCCTTCACGGCGCTCTTCGTTCGCGGGCGACGGCGCTGCCGGCAGTTCCTCGTTCGAGATTTCGGGTACTTCCTTCGGCTCCACGCTGACCGGCTCGTTGATCACGAAACTCGCCTCGACGGCCTTGCGCAAGTCGTCGCTGATTTTCGCCACGTCGCTGCTGAGTCCGCGCTGCTTGAGAATCTCGTTGGCAATGTCCGCGCTGAGGTAGCGTTGCAGGTCCATCAGCGCAAACTTCGCGTCAAGCTCCGCCTTCTTGATATCGCTTTCGTTCTGCTTGACCGTGATCTCGTACTGCGCGTTCGATTCGGCATAGTCCGCGCGCGCGCTTTCGTACTGGATCATCTCCTGCGTCATCTTCTCGAGCAGCTCGGAGTTGTCCAACGTGACCAGCACTTTCTTGTTCGCCACGTCCTCGGGCGTAACCAAATAGCCGTCGTCAATGATGCTCAGGATTTTTGTCTCGCCCCGAATCTTCGACTTGATGGTTTGCGACTCGCGCGCCTCGACGTTCCCGCCCTCGGTGACCGTGATCTTCAGATCGCCGCGCGCCGCTGTAAACAGCGTGCCCGTCGAGGCTTCTTCAGTCCCGCCCCGCGTCAGCGTGTACAGGACAAGCACAACCAGCAGCGCGATGAGTACCTTGGCCCACCGCGTCCGCAGCATTCGGGCCAGGCGCGGGCGCCTATTGGGGTGTGGCTGGGACATCGTTTACTTCCTCCCACTGTCCGTTCTCTTTTATATAGAGAATTCCCATGTCGCGCCAGAATTCGAGCCGCGCAATCGTGTGGCGCACGATCGCGTCCGTGAGTTCGTTCTGCGCGCTGATGTAGTCGTTCTGTGCGTCCACCTGATCGATTGCGATCGCGCGGCCGATGTCCGCGCGAAGCGTTTGTTCCTCGACTCGGCGCGCGGAAAGCTCGAGCGCCAGCTTCCGGTTCTCGTAATTCCGTTTCGCCTGGTCAAGGTTTCGCCACGCCGCGCGCACGTCGAGCTTCACGCTGTCCTCCGCCAGGCTCAGCTCGCGCACCGCCCGGTCATAACCGATCAGCGTGGACCGGTACGCGTTGCGCTCCGCTTTGCGGTCGAGACCCAAATCCACGTCAAACCCCGCGCTCCACCGCGCGCGTTGGAAATCGAGTTCGTTGAACGTGTCGTCGCCAGGCACGCTGTCCGCCGAACCCGTTACCACGAGGTCCAAGTCCGGCAGCAATGCGTTCGAGGCAACCTTGATCCGCCGCTCTGAATCGTCCTTCTCGTCGCGCGTGTTGTACAGATCAAGCCGCGCCGCCAACGCAACCGCTACCGCATCTTCCGAGGCCAGCGCCGGATGGACCAGACCTCTCTCGTTCAAATCCGTCAATTCCAAATCGTCGAGAATAACGTTCGCGTCCGTCGACAACCCCAGCAGAATCTTGTACTGGTCGAGCGCCTGCCTGTAGTTGCGAATCGAATCCACCCACGAATTCTCGGCGTTCAATAGCGACTGCTCGATGCGGCCCAACGCGGATGTCGTTGTACGGTCCGCCTCGAACAACGCCCGCTCGCGGTCGACGGACCGCTGGAACGCCAGATAACCCTGATAGTTGTTCCGCGCGGCGTCCCGCGCCTGAAGCACGTTGTAATATCCCGACGCGACCTGGACCGCGAACTCCTGACGGAACCGCTGAAACGATCGAAGTTGATACAGCACGTCCCGCTCGGCCTGCGTCAGGAATTCCGCGTTCACGTCGCGCCCGCGCCCGCGCAGCAGCGGCTGCGTGATGCTGGCGACCAACGCAGACGACGTCTGCACGTTCGGATCGCCGGTAAGAAACCGGAGAAAGTTCGACGTAATCCCGACGGCTATCCGCGCGCCCCCTTTCAGCAGCAGGCTCACGCCAAGGCTCGCATCCCCCGATACGCTGCGCTCGTCGCGGATTTCGTTTTCCGGTTGGTTCAGGCCCGAAACGGTGAATGCCTCGTTCACGAGATTCGCGTAATCGTTCAACAGTTGCGCCGGCGTTCCCGAAAGCGCGCCAACCGCTTCCAGCGCCGCGATCGTCTGCGTATTCGTGGGAAGCCCAAGCTCCTGAAGTATGCCCGACGCGATGGGCGCCGCGGACAACGCCAACGACGCGTTGTTCCCCGCCTGAGCAATCAGCCCCGGTATGGCCTGCGCCGTCTCCCCCACGCCGTTCAGCTTCTGCACGTCGCGCGTCGTCCGGTTGTATTGCGCGGAACCGCCCGCGGCAAATATCGGCGCGAACTGGTGGCGATCCAGCGTGAGCGCCAGCGCCTGGAGATAAAGCAGTTCCTTCTGGTTCTGGTAGGTGCGGCTGTGCGTCACCGCGATGCGTAGCGCATCCTCCAGAGAAATGACCTGCGCCCCCGCCTCCGCCTTTCCCGCGTCGGCGAGGAACTCAGGTGAGGCTGAATCCGCGCCAAGCCCCTCAAGGGGGTCCGTTTCGTCCTGATCGATGGTAAAGTTCCCGGGAAGGCCGGGCACCTGCGGCGACTTCGCCTCGATGATCGAATAAACCTCTTTGTCCGCCCGGTTCTTGTATTGCGTGGTGGTGCAGCCAAGTCCGGCCAGGGCGGCAAGTGCCGCGGCGAGTGCCCGATATGTTGGGAATACGTACTTCATGGCGAAGGCGTCGCGGCCATACCCTCTACTACCCATACTACGTATGACCGCTTCCGCGGGTTGACGATCATGCTATGATCGATGCGTCGTTAAGCCGTTCCCCCGAAAGAGCTTAACCCATGCGCTGCGCTACTCGGGGCACAACGCAGTCCTATAGTAGCAGATTCGGCACAAAAAAACACTTGGCCGCGGACTCAAACCGCGGCCAAGCGTGAAACACCAAAAACCGGAAATCGTTGCAGCCTACAACCGCTCCGCGATCTGCACCGCGTTCAGCGCGGCGCCCTTGAGCAGGTTGTCCGACACAATCCACATCGCCAATCCATTCGGGTGCGACAGGTCCTCTCGGATACGGCCCACGAACGTCTCGCCGCGCCCCGCCGCATTGCACGCGAGGGGGTACACCTGTTTGGACGGCTCGTCCTGTACGACCACGCCCTCGGCCTTCTCGAGGATTGCGCTCGCCTCCGCCGGCGTCAGCTTCTTCTGCGTCTCGATGTTCACCGATTCGCTGTGCCCGGTATACACCGGCACGCGCACCGTCGTCGCGCACACGCGGATGCTCGGATCGCCCATGATCTTCTTGGTCTCGTTGACCATCTTCATTTCTTCGGACGTGTACCCATTGGCGCCGAACGCGTCACTCTGAGGAATCTGCGGAATGCAGTTGAACGCAATCTGGTGGGGGAACAACTTCGCTTCCGGCTTGCGTCCCTCGATCACCGCGCGCGTCTGATCCATCAATTCGTCCAGCGCCTTGATGCCCGCGCCGGACACCGCCTGGTACGTCGACACGATAACGCGCTCGACCTTCGCCGCGTCGTGCAAAGGTTTCAACACCACCACCATCTGAATCGTCGAGCAGTTCGGGTTCGCGATGATCCCCTGGTGCCACTTGATGTCGCCGGGGTTCACCTCCGGTACCACCAGCGGCACCTTCTCGTCCATGCGCCACGCACTGGAATTATCGACGACCACGCAGCCGTCCTTCGCAGCGAACGGCGAAAACTTCTTGCTCGTGCCGCCACCCGCGCTGAACAGCGCGATCTCGACCCCTTTGAACGACGTCTCCGTCAATTCCTCGACCGGCAGTTCCTCGCCCTTGAACGTGAGCTTCGTCCCCTTCGAGCGCGCCGACGCCAACAGCTTGATCGACTTCACGGGGAAATTGCGCTCCTCGAGCACGCGCATCATCTCGCGCCCAACGAGGCCGGTCGCACCGGCTACTGCCACGGTCTTCGGGGTCATCGTTCGAATCGTCCTATGGTTTGGTTTGTCAACAAAGTGTAGGGGCGCACCCCGCGCCCCCAAAAATCCACATCCCTATGCGCACAGCACTTCGCCTAGCCCAACTCGTGCTCGTGCTCGTGCTCGTGCTCGTGCTCGTGCTCGTGCTCGTGCTCGTGCTTCCATGAGAAGGTAAATCAACCTTGACCGGCGTGGCGGTCTTCCTTGTTGGGTCCGTATCCGTTTCGCCTTGCTTCCAT
>JABWCD010000028.1 GCA_013359265.1 Candidatus Hydrogenedentota bacterium | reverse complement strand
CACGGCAAGACGACGCTCACGAGCGCGATCACGACGGTGTTGGCCGAGCAGGGGCGCGCCAAGCTGATGGCCTACGGCGAGATCGACAAGGCGCCGGAAGAAAAGGCGCGCGGGATCACGATCAACATCGCCCACGTCGAGTACGAGACGGAGGCGCGGCACTACGCGCACGTCGATTGCCCGGGCCACGCGGACTACATCAAGAACATGATCACGGGCGCGGCGCAGATGGACGGGGCGATCCTCGTGGTGGGCGCGGACGACGGCCCGATGGCGCAGACGCGCGAGCACATCCTGTTGGCGCGGCAGGTGAACGTGCCGGCCATCGTGGTGTACATGAACAAGGTGGACCTCGTGGACGACCCGGAACTCATCGACCTGGTCGAACTCGAGTTGCGCGAGCTGTTGACGAAATACGAGTTCCCGGGCGACGAAATCCCGATCATCAAGGGGTCGGCGCGGTGCGCGATGGAAAACACCAAGCCGGAGATCGGCAAGGAGTCGATCATCAAGCTGATGGAGGCGGTGGACGCCTACATCCCGACGCCGCAGCGCGCGCTGGACAAAGACTTCCTGATGCCGATCGAAGACGTGTTCACGATCACGGGCCGGGGCACGGTGGTGACGGGTGCGATCAACCAGGGCATCGTGCACGTGGGCGACAAGGTGCAGTTGGTCGGCATCACACCGACCAAGGACACGGTCGTCACGGGCGTCGAGATGTTCCGCAAGCTGTTGGACGAAGGGCAGGCGGGCGATAACGTGGGCCTCTTGCTGCGCGGGATCGAGCGCAAGGACGTGGAGCGCGGGCAGGTGGTGGCCAAGCCGGGTTGGAAGGCGGGCGCCACACGCCGTTCTTCAACGGGTACCGGCCGCAGTTCTACTTCCGGACGACGGACGTGACGGGCAACATGACGCTGCCGGCGGGGGTGGAGATGGTGATGCCGGGCGACAACATCAAGATGACGGCGGAGCTGATCACGCCGATCGCCATGAACGAGAACCTGCGGTTCGCCGTGCGCGAGGGCGGCAGGACCGTCGGCGCAGGCGTCGTCACCAAAATTCTGGCGTAACGACACGTCGGACCGGTCGGACAGATACAAGTTCGACATACACGGAGACGAACAGGCGTTTGGCGAACTAGTTGACTTGCACTGGGTTGTCAAGCGATACTATTGGGTCTGCGGCTGGCCGTTGGCCCTCCGGGTGGTGCTACGCACGAACGTAGTTTCCGCGTGCGGGCTTTCCGGTTCAACGTCAGAACTGGCAAGCACATACATAAGAAGAGGTTGTCCCACAGGGCTGTAGCTCAATTGGCTAGAGCAGGGGCCTCCAAAGCCCAAGGTTGGGGGTTCGAGTCCCTCCAGCCCTGCCATTTTCGATTAGAGGTAGTGTTACAACGATGGCAACGAAGCAAGTGACTGCGCCGACCAGCGGTACGCCGAAACAGGCCCCTACATCGCCGACCCAGGCGAAACCGGGTCTCATTGCGACAGTCCGCGAGTTTTTCGAAGACGTGGTCAGCGAGATGAAAAAGGTTTCGTGGCCTACGCAGGCCGAACTGAAGAGCCTGACACAGTTGGTCCTGTGGTCGCTGCTGATTTCGGGCATCGTTTTGGGAATTTACGACTTCATTTTCAACAATCTCATGGCGCTGATTCTGAAGCTGGGCTAGGGAGCCGGATGTGTCGACCGATGAAACGATAGATACCGGCGCGGACGTGACCGAAGAGGTTTCCGTGACCGTGACCGAGGGCGAAGCGGAAACGCCTGAAGCGGAAACGCCTAAGGAAGAGGCAGCGCCGGTTGTCGTTGATGATGGCATCAAGCGCCGTTGGTATGCGCTGCACGCGTATTCGGGCCAGGAAGGCAATGTCATGAAGAACCTGCTCGCACACGCGGAGCAGGCGGGCATTCGCGACTTGATTGGTCAAGTACTCGTGCCGGTCGAAGAAGTCGCCGAGATTCGCTCCGGCGAGAAAAAAGTCTCGCGCCGCAAATCGTACCCGGGTTATGTGTTCGTGCAATTGCCGGTGCACCCGGAAAAGAACGCCGAACTGTGGCACATGATCAAGGAAGTGCCAGGCGTGAGCGGGTTCATCGGGTCGCGCACGGCCCCGGTGCCGATGGAGGACGCGGAGATTCAGGCGATTCTCGAAGAGCAGCGCGGCGAGCGCGAACGTCCGAAGCCGAAAGTGAAATTCGAACAGGGCGAGCGCGTGAAGATTATCGACGGGCCGTTCTCGAATTTCCTCGGCAATATCGATGAGATCAACCACGAGAGCGGACGGTTGAAAGTGATGGTCGAAATCTTCGAGCGCCTTACGAGCGTCGAAGTCGAATTCTGGCAGGTGGAAAAAATCTAACGGGCGCATCGCCCACTACGTTTCGAGAGAGCACGGAGCACAGTCATGGGTAAGCCAGCCAAGGGCGGTCCAAAAGCCGTCAAGGCAATCGTCAAGTTGCAGTGTCCCGCGGGCCAAGCGAACCCCGCGCCGCCGGTCGGCCCCGCGTTGGGCCAGCACGGCGTGCAGATTATGGAGTTCTGCAAACAGTTCAACGAACGCACAAAGGACCAGCAGGGGCTAATCATTCCCGCGGTCATTACCGTGTTCGAGGACCGCTCGTTTACGTTCATCACGAAGAGCCCGCCCGCGCCCGTCCTGATTAAGCGCGCGGCAAAACTCGCGAAGGCGTCGGGCGAACCGAACAAGAACAAGGTCGGGTCCGTCACGAAGTCGCAGCTCAAGGAAATAGCCGAAATCAAGAAGAACGATCTGAATGCGGCGTCCATGGACGCGGCAGTCAGCATGCTCGCGGGTACCGCGCGCAGCATGGGGATCACGGTCTCCGACTAACGAAAGTGGGCGCCGCAACAGCGCCCGAAACCATCAATCGTGGGAGGGCCACAGGCCCGTTGACCACAGGAGGTTCGAAGCAATGCCACGTCTCAGCAAGCGTACCGCCGCAAACCAGCAAAAAGCGCGGCAAAAAACCGTCTACAATCTCACTGACGCCGCGGCGGGCGTGAAGGAATGTGCTACCGCCAAGTTCGACGAAACGATCGAACTCGCATTCTACCTCGGCGTAGACCCGCGCCACGCGGAACAGATGGTCCGCGGGACCGTCTCCCTCCCCCACGGCACCGGCAAGAAAGTCCGTGTAATCGTGTTCTGCAAACAGGCCGAACAACAGGCCGCCGCAATGGACGCCGGCGCGATGGAAGCCGGCGCTGAAGCGTTGGTCGCGAAAGTAAGCGGCGGCTGGACGGACTTCGATGTTGCGGTCGCCGCACCGGACATGATGGGCGAAGTCGGTAAGCTCGGGAAGGTGCTCGGCCCGCGCGGCCTCATGCCCAGCCCCAAAGCAGGCACCGTAACCCCGAAGGTCGGCGATGCCGTCCGCGAGATTCAGAAGGGTAAGATCGACTTCCGCGTGGACAAAAACGCAAACATGCACGTACCCGTCGGCAAGGCTTCGTTTACCGCCAAACAGATCGAAGAAAATGCCGCGGCAGTAATCGGTGCGGTCGTGAAGGCGCGCCCATCCGCGTGTAAAGGCACCTACCTTAGGTCATGCACCATCAGCAGCACGATGGGCCCGGGATTCCGGCTTGACGCTGGTGCCTTGGCCGGTCAAATGGGCAAGACAGAAGACTAATTCCAACCCACCTATAAGGGGCTATCTACACAATGGGGCGTAAAATTTTATTCACCTCCGAATCTGTGACTGAGGGACACCCGGACAAGGTCGCGGATGCGGTGTCCGATGCAGTTCTGGATGCGATGTTGGAGCAGGATCCGAACAGTCGCGTCGCGTGTGAGACACTTGTCAACACTGGCATCTGTGTCGTCGCCGGCGAAATCACTTCGAAAGCCGTCGTCGATATCCCCGCTGTCGTTCGCAAGGCTATCACGGATATCGGGTACGTCGGAGGCGACTCCGGTTACGACGGTAATTCCTGTGGCGTCATCGTTAATCTGGACAAGCAGTCCCCGGATATCTCCCAAGGCGTAACCGCGACCAGTTCGCACGAGCAGGGTGCTGGCGACCAGGGGATGATGTTCGGCTATGCCACGAGCGAGACGCCCGAGTTGATGCCGCTCCCCATTTCGCTTGCCCACAAAATCGGCCAGAAGCTGTCGGAGATGCGCAAGAAGAAGAGGCTCCCGTGGCTGCAACCGGACGGTAAGACGCAGGTGACCGTCGAGTACATCGACGACAAGCCGGTCCGAATCGACACGATTGTCGTTTCGAACCAGCATTCGGCCTCGGTGTCGCAGAAGGTCATCCGCGAGGCAATTATCAAGAAGGTCATCGAACCGCTCCTGCCCAAAAAGCTCGTCAAAGGCAAGATCAATTACCACATTAATCCCACCGGCCGGTTCGTCGTTGGCGGCCCCGTGGGCGACAGCGGCCTCACCGGACGCAAGATTATCGTCGACACCTACGGCGGCATGGGACGGCACGGTGGCGGAGCATTCAGTGGCAAGGACCCGTCAAAGGTTGATCGCTCGGCGGCGTACATGGCGCGCTACATTGCGAAGAACGTCGTCGCGGCGGGGCTGGCGGACCGGTGCGAAATTCAGCTCGCGTACGCCATCGGCGTCGCCAAGCCGGTATCGATCAACGTCAACACGTTCGGCACCGCAAAGATTGACGAAGATAGAATCAGCGATATTTTGATGGAGCACTTCGATTGCCGCCCGGCGAGCATCATCAAGTTGTTGGACCTCAAGAAGCCGATCTACCGCAACACCGTCGCCTACGGCCACTTCGGCCGCGAAGACCAAGGCTTCCGATGGGAACTGAAGGACCAGGCCGCCGCGCTGCGAAAAAAAGCGGGAATTTGACGCACCAGAAATAGAATCGCCTGGCTCGTGTGAAGCGGCCAGGCGATTCTTCGTTTATCGGTCAGATGCGCGTTGGAGCGTCCCCAATCAGTGGGCAAACGCCTGCATCACCAGCAGGAGCGCGAACAGACCCACGAAGAACAAAACCTGTTTTGTGGTGAATCCATCCATTGCCGCGCTCCTTTTTGCAGCCACCGCACCAGGGTGTTACCGCGTTAACCAATGATGTACGGCGAAAAGGGTCGTTAACAGTACAATGAAGAACAGAACTTGTTTCAGCGTCACGCCCCGCACGTCGCCGGACCTTTCTACTCAGCACAATCTGTTTAGTTTCAAACCCTCGCCCATTCAGACGCTCCGTCGACCGGTTTATTCAGCGGGCGCTCGGGTCTGTGTCACTTCACGAGGGCATGCGCACTGGTAGAATCCGCGAGGGCGACGCAAAGTTGCAGACGAGGCGATCCCAGGCGCTTCGGGAGGCGAGGCGGTTAGGAAGCGGGACCGATCATGGTTCGATTCGCCGCGCCGTACCCGGCACGACGGGTAGCCCGGTATCCGCGGAGTGAATCGCCGCAAAACACAACGCGACACTGCGGAGGTTGTGTCGCGCGCTATTGTACGGTTGTCTCCCTTGCTCGATCGCGCACAACAACTCCGCCATCGTCCCGTGGAAACCGTTCGTGAACCAGTCGCCTTCCAGCGCAGGCGTTGCGCGGCCAGCATCGGTGGTCACAGTCACCGATTGTGTGTTCAAATCGGGGCCGACGCTGACCGCGGTGCCATGACGTCCCACAACAATGGTCTGATCCTGCGCGCCATACCGCGTGTCTGCGTTGAAGGCCAGCGAGGCAAGCCCGTCATCGTATTCGATCGTTACCTTCGCGAGTAGTGGCGGCGTCGCACGCTGATGTGCAGACCGTGCTGCGCTCGCGAAGACACGGGTGGGTTCCTTGTCCCCCATGAAGCACGTAACGATATCGAACCAATGGATCGCAAAGTCGTAGAGAATGAGATGGCGCAATTGATCGAACGGGGTGTCCGCGGTCCAATTGTGGTCCCAATGAACCGACAAGTTGGCGCCGGTCACTTCGCCCAACATGCCCGCACGAATCGCCTCTCGGATATACGCGAAGTGCGGCGCCCATCGGCCGTTCTGGTTCACCGCGAGGAGGACGCCATTGGTATCGGCCAGATCGGCGAGTCTCTCCCCCACGTCCAGATCGAGCACAAACGGCTTCTGACTCAGCACGTGCTTGCGTGCGCGCAACGCATCCTCAATGATTGCCACACGCTCCGGCGGGTGCGTCGCAACGTCCACGACCTCGATTTCGTCGCACTGCACAATATCCCGGTAGTCGGCGGAAACTCGGGCATCAGGGAAATGCTCGGCCCGTAACGATTCCGCCTTCGCGGGCGCGCGATCGCACAAAGCGACGACACGATACCCCGCCTTCTTGTACGCCCGGAGGTGGTACGGTGCGATTCCCCCGCAACCGATCAATCCGATGTTCGGATTGTATGCCGCCGGGTTGCTCGGGAGGTACGGCAACTCCGGCGCCAAGGTCTCTTGCGCGATATCCGCGCGACATTCACGATCATTTGCCATGAGAAATGGGTACTCGCTCCGCCGGCAATGCCGCAGCGCTTCGATCGGCATGACTCGGCCCGGCACAATCCCTTGAAAAACAGCCCGTTGTGCGGTAATGTAAACAATTAATCTGGGCGTTTCTAGTAGCTGCGGTGGGGCGGCGTCCTGTTGTCTTGCTGTGTTTCGTTGGAGTGGGCCGGTCGTATGAAGGCGGTATTGAAGTCCGATTCCCTCGCAGTGTCGGTAGTGATTCCGGCATTGAACGAGGCCCCAAACCTGTACCGTATCCTCCCGATCTTGCGCGAGGCGATGAACTCGATCACGGACTCATGGGAAGTGCTCGTGGTCGACGGCGATTCCCAAGACGGCACGCCCGCGGTAGTCGCACAGGCCGGCGATCCGGTCCGCTATATCTGCGAGAAGGAACGCGGCTACGGGCGCGCGATTTTGCGCGGCGTCTCCGAAGCGCGCGGTATGTACATCATTACGATGGACGCAGACATGTCCCACCCGGCGGAATTCATCAAGGCGTTGTGGGATTCGCGCGAAAAGGCAGACGTCGTAATCGCTTCGCGTTACGTACGCGGCGGGCACGCGGACCAGCCGATGTTCCGGTATTACCTCAGCCGCGTGCTAAACAAATTCTTCGGCAAGGGACTCTCGATCCCCGTGAAGGACATGTCGAGCGGGTTCCGCCTGTACCGGAAACGCATTTTCGAGGGTATCGATCTCGAGTTCACAAACTTCGTAATCCTCGTGGAAATCCTCTTGCGGACCTACGGCAAAGGGCTGCACATCAAAGAGGTACCCTTCCACTACCAGCCGCGCGGGTCCGGCGGGTCGCACGCAAGCATCATCAAGTTCGGGCTGGACTACTTGCGCTTGTTCAAGCGCATCTGGGCCATCCGCAACTCCGTACAGTTTCCTGACTACGATTGGCGCGCACACAACAGCCGCATCTGGTTCCAGCGGTACTGGCAGCGCAAACGCTACAGCATCATCATGGGATTCACGCCGCCTTTTGTGTCGACTTGTGACGTCGGCTGCGGCAGCAGCCACATTCTCGCCGACTTGCCGCACGCGATCGGCGTGGATATGCGGCATGACAAACTGGCGTTCATGCGCAAGACCAACAAGAAACTCCTCCAGGCGAACGGCATGATCCTGCCATTCAAGGACGCCTCCTTCGACTGCGTGATCTCCTCTGAGGTGATCGAGCACATTCCTAACGAAGACGGCAAGTTGATCGACGAATTGACGCGAATATTGAAGCCCGGCGGCACGCTCATCCTCGGCACGCCCGACTACGGCGGCTGGCAATGGCCGCTGATCGAGTGGATTTACGGCAAGGTCGCGCCCGGCGCGTACGCGGAAGAACACTGCACGTTCTACTCGTACAAATCCCTGCGCGAAGCACTCGAATCGCGCGGATACGAGATTCTGGATCACGGGTACATCTGCAAGGCGGAGCTGGTCTTTAAGGCGGTGTACAAACCGCGCGCCGTGCCGCAGGTTGTGCCCGTGCACGTGAGCACATCGGCGTAATAGGGCTACCCCCGAGCCAAAAGCTGATGACGTGAAATCGAATTCAGTTGCTTCGAAACACTATTGACGCTCACGATTGTGTTGACAACATGTGTCCAACAACAGTCTAATTCAATCGTGCTCGTGCGGAACATCGTTCCCGTCGAACGGGCGAATCCGCGTGTACACTCTCTCAGGAGCGCGGCAATGAATTACAGAGAAATCAAACGGCAATTCGTCGCCGGGCCGCTTCTTGTCGCGGTGGTATTGGTGGCATCTCCGTTTATAGCGATTCCAATCCTGAGTCTGATTCCGGTAGGCGCCGAGTATGACGTATTCTTTGGGACTACCATGTTCTTGATCGCCTGTTCGGTTACCATATTCATGAGATATGCAAACAAGTGGCTCTTGCGGGAGCGACCACCCAGTCTGACCTTTGAAGAACAGGAGCGGAAAGTCCACGAATTAAAGTAACGGCTGCGGGATTTCGTTCCCTGGCGATAGACTAATCCTCCGCTCTCTCCCCCGCCGGCGCCATTTTCACCAGCTTCGGATCGAACCGCGCCAGAATCTCGACCAAGTCCGACTGCGCGGCCATAACGTCTTCGATATTTTTGTACGCCATCGGCACTTCGTCGAGTCCCGCGGACAAGACTGTCACACCACGCTCGGCGAGCAGTTTCTTGGTCTGTGACCATGTAAATGTCTTTATCGCCTGCGTACGGCTCATCTGCCGTCCCGCGCCGTGCGCGGCGGAGTTGAGCGAGAGCGGGTTTCCCTTGCCGCGCACGATAAAGCCCGGCGCAGCCATCGAGCCCGGAATAATCCCAAGCGCACCCTCGCCCGCGGGCGTTGCGCCTTTGCGGTGGACGATTACGCGCTCACCGTTGTGCACTTCTTTCCACGCGAAATTGTGGTGGTTCTCGATGTCCATCAGTACTTTTGCGCCGAGCGTTTTTGCGATGTGCCGGTGGATGCACGCATGGTTTGCGGCGGCATATTTGCCCATCAACTCCATTGCCGCCCAATACTCGCGGCCCGCCTCTGAATCCAGATCGAGCCACGCAAGGTGCTGCAACTCTTTCGGCAACTCGCGGTGCAGTTTCATTGCGAGCTTGCTGTAGTGGTCGGCAACGGACGCGCCGGTGCCGCGGCTACCGCTGTGGCTCAGAAGCGCAAGGTACGTTCCCGCCGGAAGCGGCAGTCCTCCGCCATGAATAACGAGCGTCCCGTATTCGACAAAATGGTTTCCGCTGCCGCTCGTGCCGAGTTGCGCCCACGCCTTGTCCTTGTGCTGTGCGGTGATCGGCGAGACGCGCCAGTCCTCGTCGAGCACATCGTGCTGACGGCGCTCACGAAACGACGCGCCAATTCCAAAACGGGTCTCGCCCTCGAGCGCCTTCGTCAGGCGATCGGTCTGGCCGGTCAGCGCGCCGACAGGCAAATCAAGCACGGTCATCTTCATCCGGCATGCAATATCGACGCCAACCGCATATGGGATCACGGCGTTCCGCGTCGCGAGGACGCCGCCAATCGGCAAGCCATAGCCGACGTGCGCGTCCGGCATGAGCGCGCCCGCGACCGACACAGGCAACGCGCACGCATTGCGCATCTGGTCAACCGACGCCTCATCGAGGTTCTTGCCCCACTTCTTGTACGGCGCTGGCTCCGCGCGCGGCACGAAGCGCGCCTGCTCGGCCGCGTCCGTAAGCAGCGCGTTGGCAAGCTCCCCGAAAGTCTCGTGGCTGGTGTACGCGCGCGGATTGTCCGCAAGTTCGCGCACGATTTTGCGCAGGTCTTGCTTGCCAAAACCTGCCTGCGCCGCCGCGGCAATCGCCGCCTTGGCAATTTGCATCGGCTCTCCCCGGGGAATACCCAGGTTTGCCAGCTCACGCGACTTCATTCAATGCTCCTTAACACGTTATACCCGATAGGGAACAATCTATGCGCATGCCCCATCCACTTCGTTGGCGGCAACCAGTGATCTCCGAATCGTCCTGCTCTTGAAACATTCAATCGCCCCTCCCCGTTTGCTTCCTTTGCATCGATTCCGGCGAAGATATCTAAAACGTTTTGCACTTTTCGTGTAAGCTCTTTAGCTTTAGAGCGTTAGTTCTCTGAAATTCTGAAATCTCGAATCTGAAATTGCTTGACAAAACCCCTTGATTGCGGCAACGCCGCGCTACATCCTTTAGAGCCTCTAACATTAATGCCGAAACCCCTTCAGGTTGGTACCCAGGGTAGCCCCGCCTACGTCGAAGCGACTTCGGCGGGCCAACCCTGGGCTGCGCGCCGAAACCCCTTCGGGGTAAACGCAAAGACGTTATCATTGTTAGAGCCTCTTAGGTCCTTCGGCCCCCACCAATTTCTATCACGATCGGGTGAAGCCCCGCCCCACTTCTGTTACGTATTACTCCTTTCACGACCCCGATTCCCGTCACTGGCCAAAGACTCGATTACGATTCCAGGGGCGATTACGATTACGAGCGATCACAAGCCGTCCCTTGCCTCGGAAGACCAAACTCAGGGAGAAACCGCATGAAGACGTGGCGCGTCGCGGGCATCAATTTCGATCACAGTCACATGGGCGACAACCTTCGCATGGCCTTCAACCATCCAAACGTCGAGATTGTCGGCATTTGCGACGAGTACCCCGAACGCATGCAATCCGCGATCACGAACTTCAACATCGCTTCCGAGCGCGTATTCACCGATTACCGCGAATGCATCGAGTCCACCCGCCCCGACATCGTGCTCCTCTGCCCCGCTACGGCGCGCCACGGTGAGTGGACGGAAAAAGTCGCGCCTTTCGGCGTACACATCATCATGGAAAAACCGTTCGCGGCGTCGCTCGCGGAAGCGGACCGCATGATCGCGGCATTGGCGAAAACCGGCAAGACGCTCGCCATCAATTGGCCGCTCGCGTGGTACCCCACCCACCGCACGGCGAAGCGCCTCATCGACGAAGGCACGATTGGCGATGTGCTTGAGGTGCACTACTACGATGGCAACCGCGGCCCCTTGTACCACGTCGCGGACAAGGTCGAGACGACGCCGGAAGAAATACAGCGCGAAAAATCGCGCACGTGGTTCTACACGAAAGACCACGGCGGCGGCTCGCTGCTCGATTATCTCGGCTACGGGACCACGCTCGGCACGTGGTATCACGGCGGGAAAAAACCAATTGAAGTAACATCCGTCACCGATGAACCCGTAGGGCTGGAAGTTGACGAACACAGCATCACCATCGCGCGCTACGACGTCGGCCTTTCCAAATTTGAGACGCGCTGGGGCACCTTCACCGACCCGTGGACCCACCAGCCGCAACCCAAGTGCGGCTTCGTCATCAAAGGCTCGGACGGCACAATTAGCAGCTACGATTACGAGCGGACGGTACGCATTCAGACGCGAGATTGTGTCGAGGGCCGCGACGTGCCGGTGGACGAATTGCGTCCGCCGCTCCAGAATCCGGTCCAGTACGTTGTCCATTGCCTCGATATGGGTGCGCCGATTGAGGGCCCATTGTCGCCGGCAATCGCGCGCATCGGACAGCAGGTGGTCGATACCGCGATGGCGAGCGCGCAAGAGAAGCGCGCGGTTCCCCTTATCGAATGACAGACCAATGAAAACCCCCGGCTCCGCATGGGAGCCGGGGGTCTGCGATTTGCAGTCGTGTATTACGGCGTTACGGTAATATAGTTCGTCTTGGTTTCCGAATCGGCGCCAACCAAGGTGACCACGCTCAGATACACGGAGTACGACCCGGCCGCGTTATAGACGTGGGACGGGTTTTGCAGGTTGCTGCTGCCGCCGTCGCCAAAAGTCCACAGCCAGGACAGTATCGGCGAGGTCCCCGGATCGGAAAGGTCGGTAAAGTTCACCATCTGTCCGATCGTGGCGTTTCTGGGGGCGGCGGAAAAGCTGGCGGTGGGTCCGACCGGTTGCACGTCGATGTAGTCGATCTTGGTTTCCGTGTCCGAAGCGCCGTTGGAATTTGTCACGGTGAGCGAGACCGTGAATTGTCCGACATTGGTGTAGGTGTGCATCGGGTTTTGCGCGGTGCTTGTCGCGGTGTCGCCAAAGGTCCAGAACCACGACTCGATATCCTTTGCCTTATCCCCGGCGAAGGACATATCGGTGAAACTCACCGGCGTATTCGCGGGCGGATTTGTGGGCTCACCGATAAAGTCCGCGTCGGGGCCTTCGGCCGCTTCAACGGTAATGTAGTTTTGCCTGACTGCGGTATCCATGTTGTCAATCGACGCAACGGTCAGCGTAACGCTGTACGTTCCCGGGTTCTTGTACTTGTGCTTGGGGTTCTGCAGCGTGCTTTGCTTACCGTCGCCGAAGGTCCACTTCCACGAGATGATCGGGTTTTCCCCGGGGGCGACTGCCGACTCGTCCGTGAACTGGACGTTTTCATTAACGGTCACAAGCAGCGGGGCCGCGGAAAAGTCCGCCACCAAGAGGGCCGTGGCCGTGACCGGTACCAGTTGATCGGCTACGCCGGGTGCGCTGATAACGACGTTTGCAAAGTTGGGACCCGCGGCCATTTTGGTGCGGTCGACGGTAACGGTGAATTTAGCCGCATCTTCGGGACCGGTACTGTTACCGGTCTTCGGGTCGACATCCAACCAATCCGTTCCGCCATTGTCCACGGTAAATTCGGGCAGGGGTTGTTGTGTATAGTTCTTCGCGACCTTGAGTGTAAGCGAGTCGGTGTCTTTGCCAAAGTCGAGCGATTCCGGGGTAAAGAGAAATACGGGCAAGTAGTTGGGCGGTGTATAGGGCGGACACCCCATTCCCGACGCGAGCACAATACCCAAGACGACTGGCCAAGCTAAGATACGCAGCGGCCGCAGCATGAATACGACTCCTTACTTATCCACACGGAACCCCACGGCCTACGTGCAACCCCAACCAGCAAGCCGCCCAATAATAATACCATCATGCCAGCTTCGCGATACAATCGTCAACTGTTTTTGATTTGCCGCCGTCCCCTCTCTCAAACTCCCTGTTGCAGGGAACTTATCCCGTGTAGTAGCGGTGTGTGCCAATTGGGGCCTAACCGGTGTTACTCGTGCCTTTCTTATTTCCTGAGGGGGGATTGACAATCTGAATATAAATTCAGTATATTGATAACTGAAAAGGCCATCTTGGGTGGCCAAATGCCTCGGTATCGGAAGTACTCCGGAGCAGCGAAACATGGCTTCCTTCGCACATCCCGGACGTTTCATCGAAACGTCCCTGCCTCAACTTGGCGCGCCAGAAACACCCTCTTCCTTACATTCACACCTTCGCACCTTTGCACCTTCGCACCTTCACTCTTCCCCACACTCCATTCTGAGCGCCCGAGACTTGTTGGAACGGCCTGTAGACGTGGCCCGCGACGCGTGGGGACTGGACGCCGTAGCCGGGCGCTTCGTCGAGATTTCCGGCGGGGCGGCAACGGGTGCGCTAACGATCTGCGCGGGATTGATCGCGGAAGCCCAGCAGCGCTGCGCGGTGGCGGCGTGGATCAACGGAGAAAGCCCCGGTTTTTTCCCGCCGGATTTTGCAGCGTCGGGGATCGATCTCGCGGCGTTGCCGGTGATCGACGCGGGAGACAAGACGAAGGCATGCCATATCGCGGACACCCTCGTGCGCTCCGGGGCGTTTGCGATAGTAGTGATGCATCTCGGTTCAAAGGCGATGCTTCCCTTCGCCGTGCAGACGCGCCTCCTAGGTCTGGCGAAAAAATATCACACCGCAATCCTTCTGGTTACGCGGACCAACCATCGTGAAAAAAACCGGGGCTCACTCGTTTCGCTGCGGGCGGACACCGAAAAACGGCGCACCGGCCACGACTGCTTTCTGTGCGAAGTCCGCGTGAGCAAAGACAAGCAGCGCGTCCCCGGTTGGAACCATGCGGAGATGTGCCGTGGAACGCCTGGGCTGTGTTGATGTTCGCGCGCTTCCGTTGCAGCTCTTGCTGCGCGCGCACCCCGGCTGGCGCGCGCTGCCCGTCGTTGTAGTGGACCGCGACAAACCGGCCGGCCTCATCCAATGGGCGAACGAACATGCCTACGCGCGCCGCATTTTTCCGGGCATGCGCTACGCCGCCGCCCTGTCCCTGTCGCGCGACGTGCGTGGCGGCGCCGTGCAGGACGCGGAGATCGCCGACGCGGTCAAACTCGTCACGCGGCGGCTCTGGTGTTTTAGCCCGCGCATCGAACCGTCCCCGCGCGAACGCGGCGTGTTCTGGCTTGATGCCTCGGGACTGCGCCACATCTTTCCGTCGTTCGATGCGTGGGCCGCACGCATCTGCGAAGACCTGCGCGAAATCGACCTCCACGCGATCGTCGCCGTGGGCTTCTCGCGCTTCGGCAGTTTTGCCGCCGCGCGATCGAGTACACGCAACAAAATCTTTCACAGCCCCGGCGAGGAGCGCGCCTATCTGCATCGAGTCCCCATCGAGCGCATCATCGCGGATGCTCCTCTGCGCGACACGCTGTTCAAACTCGGCGTCGAGACGCTCGGCGCGTTCATCGATCTGCCTGCCGCCGGCATTCGCAGGCGCTTCGGCGTGGAGGCGTACGAACTGCACCGGTTCGCTCGCGGCGATGGGTGGGACACGCTGGACCCGGAACCACTCCTCGAACCGGTCGAGCGCCGCGAACCGCTGGATTATCCCGAGGACAACTGCGAGCGCCTCCTGTTCCGCTTCGCGGGAATGCTGCACGCGATGCTCGGCGAGTTGTCCGCGCGGCATGAATCCCTGAAGACGCTCCACTTCTGCCTCAAACTCGGCGACGGCGCCGAACCGGAGGGCGAGGTCTCCCCCGCTGTTCCCACCTTGGACGCGAACCCAATTTTGGTGTTACTGCGGCTGCGCCTTGGCGCGCTGACCCTGACCGCGTCGGTAATGGAGATCAAAGCGCGCGCAATCGGCGTCGCGTCGTCGCATCAACAACTCGCGCTGTTCCGGGAAAACGCGCTGCGCAACGTGGACGCCGCCCACCGGGCCTTTGCGAAGGTCCGCGCGGAACTGGGCAACGACGCGGTCGTGTGCGCGCGCCTGTGCGAAGGCCAACTGCCGGAGGCGCAGTACACCTGGGAGCGTTTGCATACCCTCCCGATCCCCAAACCCGTGCAGGTCGCGTCGCGCCAACTCGTGCGCCTCATCTACGCGCCGCCGGTCGAGCTTCCGCCCTCCGACCGCCGCGAACCCGACGGCTGGCTCATCGCCGGCATCGCCGAAGGGCCCGTCGAAGAAGTCATCGGCCCGCAGATCGTCTCCGGCGGATGGTGGACGAAGGAAGTCTCGCGCGCGTATTTCTACGTCCGTACGCGCAGCGGGCGCTGGCTCTGGATTTATCACGACCACCAACGGCGGCGCTGGTATTTGCAGGGAGAAGTGCAGTGAGTTATCCGGTCACATTACGTTTTTTTCGTGCTCGTGCGCGTGCTCGTGCTCGTAATCGTAATCGTAATCGTAATCGAATTCTCCTCGTTTGTATCGCGTCAGGAAATCGAGTATGAGCACCTCCTATACCCCGCTCTGCTGCAAGAGCACCTATTCCTTCCTCGAAGGCGCGAGCCATCCCGACGAATTGGTCGAGGAGGCGTACCGCATTGGCCTGCGCGCGATCGCGTTGACGGACCGCGACGGCGTATACGGCGTCGTTCGCGCACACAAACGCGCCCAGGAACTCGGTGTGCACCTGATCATCGGGGCGGAAATCACCTTGTTCGACGAATCGTCGCTGCTGCTGTTGGCGGCCGATCGCGGCGGCTACGCCAACCTGTGCAGGCTGATTTCCAAAGGCCGCCTGCGTTCGCCCAAAGGCATGAGCCAGGTAAGTGTCGAAGAAGTCTGCGAACACGCGGAGGGACTGCTCTGCCTGTGGGGCGGCGCGCGCAGTTTGCTCGTGGGCGACGCCGACCCGAAACGTATGGCGCGCGACCTCTCCGATGCGTATGGCGACCGGCTTTACGCGTTGCTGACGCGCCATAAAGAAGCGGGCGACACGCGGCGCGAACACCGCGTGCGCGAACGCGCGAAAACCTACTGTATGCCGCTCGTCGCGGGCATGGAGGTGCTGTATCACACACCCGCGCGGCGTCCGCTGCAGGACGCGCTCTCCTGCATTCGCCACGGCGTGACGCTAACCACTGCCGGCCGCCTCCTTCACCCCAACGCCGAGCACGCGTTACGCCCGCCGTTCGGATTCGCCTCCTTATACGAGGATGATTCGTCAGCCGTAATGCGCACGGCGGAGATCGCGGATCGTTGCACGTTTTCCTTAAACGAAATTCGTTACCGCTACCCGCTCGAACGACTGCCCGAAGACACGACCGCCACAGAGTGGTTGCGGACGATCACGTTCGAGGGCGCCGCGAAACGCTACGGCGGACGTACCCCCTATGACGTTACCCGCCAATTGGGCAAGGAATTGGACCTCATTCACGATCTCGAATATGAAGGCTACTTTCTCACCATGTGGGAAATCGTGCGATACTGCAATCACCACAACATTCTGTGCCAGGGACGCGGTTCCGCGGCGAATTCGGCGGTGTGCTACAGCCTCGGCATTACCGCGGTCGATCCCGTGCGCATGGGCCTCCTGTTCGAACGTTTCCTCTCGCGCGAACGCGCCGAACCGCCGGACATCGATCTCGACATCGAACACGATCGCCGCGAGGAAGTGATCCAGCACGTCTACACCAAGTACGGCCGCACGCACGCGGCAATGGTCGCGAACTTCATCCGCTATCGCGCGCGCTCGGCAATCCGCGACGTAGGCAAAGTGCTCGGCCTTCCCGAAACCGCCATCGAGCGCGTCGCGCGCATGCTCTCGCACTACGAGTTTCCGTCGCCGAATGCGCTCCGCGAAGCGGGCCTGAACCCCGGCAGCCGCTTGCAGACGAATCTGCTGCAGCTTATCCGCGAGATTGAAGACGTCCCGCGCCATCTCTCGATCCATCCCGGCGGCTTCCTGCTGGGCCACGAACCGGTCCACGATCTCGTACCCATCGAAAACGCCACGATGCCGGATCGCACCGTGATTCAGTGGGACAAGGAAGACGTAGAAGATTTGGGGTTGTTCAAAGTCGATCTGCTTGGGCTCGGCGCGTTGAACGTGGTGCATCGCTCCTTCGATCTGATCGAAAAGCACCGCGGCGAATCGTTTTCGCTCGCGACGATCCCCCCTGAAGATCAGCCGACGTTCGATCTAATTCAGCAGGGTGACACCGTCGGCGTTTTTCAGATAGAGAGCCGCGCGCAGATGGCGATGCTCCCGCGGCTCAGACCGCAAAACTACTACGACATCGTGATCGAAGTCAGCATCGTGCGGCCCGGCCCCATCACCGGCGGCATGGTGCATCCCTATCTGCGGCGGCGCAACGGCGAAGAGGAAGTGACGTATCCGCATCCCTGCCTTGAACCAATTCTGAAAAAGACTCTTGGCATTCCGTTGTTCCAGGAACAGGTCATGCAACTCGCGATTGTCGCCGCGGACTACACGCCCGGCGAGGCCGACCAGTTGCGGCGCGACATGGCCGCGTGGCGCAAGTCCGGCCGCATCGAACGCCATCGCGAGCGGCTCATCGCGCGCATGGCCCGTAAAGGCATCCAACTGGAATTCGCCGAGCGCGTGTTCGAACAAATCCGCGGTTTCGGCGAATATGGCTTTCCCGAGAGCCATGCCGCGAGTTTCGCGCTCATCGCGTACGGCACCGCGTGGCTCAAGCGCCACCATCCCGCCGCATTTCTCTGCGGCCTGCTCAATGCACAGCCCATGGGCTTTTACAGTCCCGCCACGCTGGTCGAGGACGCGAAGCGCCACGGCGTAGTCGTCAATCCCATCGACGTACTGCACAGCGATTGGGACTGCACGCTCGAACCGCGCGCGAATAGCGGCGAAGGGTTTGCCGTGCGCATGGGACTGCGCTACGTGAAAGGGATGCAGGAGAGCGAAGGCAAACGCATCGTCGGCTACCGCGCGAATCGGTCCTTCAATTCGCTCGCCGAATTCACCGCCATTACCCGGCTCGACACCGGCATCCTCGCGCGGCTGGCGGAAAGCGGCGCGCTCGAAGCCTTCAAACACGAACGCCGCGACGCGCTGTGGGACGCACTCGGCGTCATACCCGCGCAACACGGCGGCTTCGCGCTCGACGACCCGGAACCGGAAATGAACTTCACCGCGCTCGGCGCGCTTGAATCGACGCACTGGGACTATGCTTTCACCTCGCACAGCGCGCGCGGACATCCCCTCAGCCACCTGCGCGAAACGCTGCGCCGCCACCGTCTGCCCGACGCCGCGGCCGTGCGCGGCATGGCCAATGGCGCGTGCGTGCGCTACGCTGGCCTCGTCATTTGCCGGCAACGTCCCGGTACCGCGAAGGGCGTTGTTTTCATGACGCTCGAAGACGAAACCGGATTTGTAAATCTCGTGATATGGGAGAAGACGTTCCAGAAATACGAACTGCTCGCGAAAACCGAGTCCTTCCTCGGCGCAACCGGAAAGCTGCAGGTACAATCCGGCGTGAGCCATTTGGTCGTCGAGAAACTGTGGCGGCCGGAGGTGGATGAAGCGCCCTGCGAAACCAGGAGCCGAGATTTTCACTAACCAAGGTCAGTAGCAACTCATATAGAAACCGAAGCCCTCAACCGCACTACTCTTGAAACAACCAAATCTAGCCCGCACGAAACCCAGCCTTCGTATCGCTCGCCAGGGAAATCGCCATCGCGCAGGAATGCGAGCAAAGAACGGAGACGCCTCAAAAGGTCACGTAAATCTGCTTCAAATACGAAACACTCAGTGAACCCGCCTCAGCGGACTGCTGCTGCAGCTTGGCCGCCTGCTCCGCGGAGAACCCGGCAAGATCGGTAACGCTGTCGCTCATCGGAAACGCCTTCCACACGTCCACGATCACAAACCTGCCGTCACAACGCCACGCACTGACTTCAACGGCAAACGTCTTGCCCGATGATTTGAAATAAATCTCCCCCGTCAACACCGTCAATGGTTGTTTCATCGATGCGGACTCGACGCGCGCGCGAACACCGCCAAACGCGAACGGCGTCACGGCGCTCCAAGCCACGCCCTGCGTTTCGAGTTCCGTGCGCAGCATGCGCAGCGCCGCGAGTTGTTGCTCCGCATCGCCGGGTGCGTGCGGGACTTCGCCGCCAAAGACACTGCGCTCCTCGGCGGCGATGAGCTTCGCGCCCTCGACGCCTTCGGCGCATGCCTCAAGCGCGCCGGCGCCATCCGGCCCCGCAAGCCCGTTCACGAATGTCTTCGACATGCGCGCGATCGCGCGACCCTCGACGTTGAAGAAACCGGCACGCGCCGCGACGGCGCCGCCCACGGCTGCGGCGCCCGCCAAAAGCGTTATCACAGCGGTAATCTGTAGCACGCGGCCGCGCGGACGTGGCGTCGCGCGGTGTGCCAGCGGCGCCCCGCGCGCCAGAACTTCACGCTCGAACTCGATACGTTTGCCGGGAGAAAACGACATATGCTATTAGAGCATCCATAAGGTCGCCCGCGCTGGTGCGACCGGCTTCGGTTCACGCCGTAGCTTACCGCCTACAACTCCTTCGATCAAGTCATCCTATACAATCTGTGGTAGGGCCTATGACGCCCGACCACAAAGGCTGGTGTATACTCCGGTAACGCCTCGCCGAGGCCAACGAGAAAGCCGGTTGCGTTTCCGCGGCGACTTCGGCATCCTGTCGTTCCCTTTTCGTCACATGGGCGTGTAATGGCATTTGGGTGGAGTGCGGTTTCATGCAGAAAATCCTCAAAGTCTTTGTTATGGCCGCCGTGCTGGCGGGCGCGTTCGCGGTGTACTCGTACGCGAGCGGACCGTCGATAGCGAGCTTTAAGAGTCTCGGCGAGCAATACGACGTCCGCATCCTGCGCGACACCTGGGGCGTGCCGCACATTTTCGGCAAGCGGGACGCGGACACCGCGTTCGGTCTCGCGTACGCACACGCGGAAGACGACATGCCTACCATTCTTGAAGCGCTGTTGGCAGCGCGCGGCCACATTGCGAGCGTTCAAGGCAAGGACGCCGCGCCGATCGATTTCATGGTGAACCTGCTGCGCGTATGGGATGACGTTGATGCCAAGTATGAAACGGACCTTGCGCCGGATACGCGCGCCATCTGCGAAGCATATGCGAACGGGCTGAATTACTATGCGGCGCTGCACCCGGGCGAAGTGCCGCGAAGACTGCTTCCGTTTACCGGGAAGGACGTTGTCGCCGGGTTTGTATTCAAAGGCCCGTTCTTCTACGGGCTGGACAACGCGGTGCAGGAGTTGTTCGGCGCAGAACGGCGCCGCACGGTTTCCGAGAAGAATCCGGCGCAAGCCGCGGCGCAATTTCTTCGTGACGATATCGAACTCGGATCGAACACGTCCGCGGTCAGCCCGAAACGGTCCGCGGACGGCAGCACATTTCTCAACATCAACTCCCACCAACCGTGGGAAGGCCCGGTGGCGTGGTACGAGGCCCATCTCGTGAGCGAAGAGGGTTGGGACATTGTCGGCGGCACATTCCCCGGCGCGCCGCTGATACTGCATGGTCACAACCGAGACCTGGGTTGGGCGCACACGGTGAATAAGCCTGACCTGATCGACATTTTCGTGTTGGAGATGAACCCGGACAATCCGAACCAGTACAAGTTCGACGGTCAATGGAAAGACCTGGAGGCGCGTAAGGCGAAAATCAAGGTCAAAATCTGGGGTCCGATCTCCTGGACGGTGAAGCGCCCGGTGTATTGGTCCGTGTACGGTCCGACGGTCAAGCAGGAACACGGCGTCTACGCGATCCGCTACGCGAACATGGGCGACATCCGCCAGGTCGAGCAGTGGTACCGGATGGGCAAATCCACGAACATGACCGAGTGGCTGGACGCGATGAAGATGCAGTCGATCGCGTCGCTCAACTGCGGTTACGCCGACCGCGAGGGCAACATTCTCTACTTGTACAACGCGAAGTTTCCCAAGCGCGCGGAGGGGTACGACTGGAAACAGTACCTGCCCGGCAATACGTCCGAAACGCTGTGGACCGAGTTTTATCCGTTCGACGCCACTCCGCGCGTGGTGAATCCGGCTTGCGGATTCATCTACAACTCGAACAATACGCCTTTCCGCGCTACGGCGCTCGACGAAGACCCGAAGCAGTCCGACTTTCCAAAGACGATGGGTATCGAAAACCACATGACGAACCGGGCGCTGCGCGCGTACGAATTGCTCAACGCGGACACTTCGATTACCGAAGAGGAATTCACCGAGTATAAGTACGACCGAGCCTACTCCGAGGAGTCCGAAGTCGCACAGGGCTGGCGCAAAGTTGTGGAAGCGCAGGCGCCGGACGATCCGGTGATCGCGGAAGCGCTTGACGTGTGGAAACAGTGGGACCTCAAGACTGACCCGGAGAATACCTCCGCGGCAATCTGCGTACTCACGATCGGTTCGGGATCGGACAACGATGCAAAAGTCGATAACCTCGACAAGACCTTCGCGCTCATGAAGGATGTCGCGCTTGAGCTGAAGGCCGCGCACGGGAAGATCGACGTGGCGTGGAGCACGGTGAACCGACTCCACCGCGGCGACGCCAACATCGGGCTCGGCGGCGGTCCGGACATTCTGCACGCGGTGTATGGATCGCGCGTGGCCAACGGGAAGGTGGACGGCCTGGAAAATGGGCAAATTCACGGGCGCGCCGGCGACTGCTATGTTCTGCTCGCGGCGTGGGACAAGGACGGCACGGTGCGCTCGCGGAGCATCCATCAATACGGCAGCGCAACCGCGCGCAAGGAGTCGAAGCACTACGCCGACCAGGCGCCGTTGTTCTGCCGACGCGAACTCAAACCGGTCTGGCTGGACGAACCCGAAATCCGCGCGCATCTGGAATCCGAATACAAACCGGGCGAAGAACGGCACTAAACCGGCAATCGCGCAAGTGCCTTCTTGCCGATGTCGCTGCGGAAGTGCGCGTTCTTGAATTTGATATGCGAGACGGCGTCGTAGGCGCTGACGACCGCGCGGCGGATATCCGGGCCGATGGCGGTAACATTCAGGACACGTCCACCGTTGGTGACGACGTCTCCCCCACTTTGCTTCGTTCCGGCGTGGAATACCTGAACGGCTTCGTCTATTTCCGCGGCATCGATTCCGGTAATGGGCAAACCTTTCTCGAATGCGCCAGGATATCCGCCGGACGCCATGACGACGCTGACGCAGGCGTCGTTCGACCATTCGATCGTTGCGCGGTCGAGGGTGCCGTCACAGCAGGCGAGCATGATGGGCACGATATCGGAATTGAGTAGCGGCAGCACGACCTGCGTTTCCGGATCGCCGAAACGGCAATTGAATTCGATGACCTTCGGTCCTTCCGGCGTGATCATCAGGCCCGCGTAGAGAACGCCGCGGTACGGCGCGCCTTCGCCGGCCATGCCGTCGACACAGGGCTGCAGAATCGTGCGCATGATTTCCGGGAGCATTTCTTTCGGCACGACAGGCGCGGGAGCGTATGCCCCCATGCCGCCAGTGTTGGGGCCGGTATCGCCGTCGTGTGCGGCTTTGTGGTCCTGGCTGGGAACCATGGGGACGACATTGCGGCCGTCGCAGAACGCCAGGATTGAGGCTTCTTCGCCGAGGAGGCATTCCTCGACGACAACGGTATGGCCGGCCTCGCCGAAGACTTTGTCCGACATCATGGCGCGAATCGCGTCCATCGCTTCGTCTTCGGAGCGCGCGACTGTTACGCCCTTGCCCGCTGCAAGGCCGTCGGCCTTGATCACGATCGGTGCGCCGTGTTCGCGGACATAGGCGGCGGCCGCGCCGGCGTCGGTGAACGTCGCGTAGCGCGATGTCGGGATCGCGTATTTCTCCATGATTCGTTTTGCGAAGGCCTTGCTCGCTTCAAGTTCCGCGGCGGCCTTCGATGGGCCGAATATCTTCAGTCCTTTGTATTCAAACACGTCGACGATGCCTCGCGAGAGCGGGTCTTCCGGACCGACGACTGTCAGGTCGATCCGGTTTTCGATCGCGAAGGCGAGCAGCGCGTCCAGATTGGAGCCGGGTATGTCGAAGCACTCGGCAAGTTTGGCGATGCCGGGGTTGCCGGGCGCGCAGTAGAGTTTCGTGACGAGCGGACTTTGCGCGATTTTCCATGCGAGCGCGTGTTCGCGCCCGCCGCCCCCAACGACCAGTACGTTCATGAATTACTCTTCCCCCGGCTCGATGCTTTTCAGGTAGTCCGCGATGACCTGATCGTACTGCGCGGTACACGCGAACGCTTCCTGGGCGAGGCGGAACCGCGTCTTGAATGTGACTTCGCCGTCGTGCGCGCGCAATTCGTGCATGACGGTACCGTAGCGTTCGGGATTGACAACGCAGGTCACGTAACGGAAATTCTTCGCCGCGGAACGGAGCATGGCCATGCCGCCGATATCGATTTGTTCGATGACTTCTTCCGTGGTTACGCCGGGCCGGCTGATCATTTCTTCGACAGGGTGCAGGTTCACGGCGCAAAAGTCGATCCATTCGTAGTTGGACGCCTTGAGCTGCTCGGTGTGGAGCTTGCTCGCGCGCAGGCCGAGCAGGCCCGCGTGAATTTTTGCGTGAAGCGACTTGACGCGGCCGTCCATCATCTCGGCCACGCCGGTATAGTCGCCCATGCTGACGGCTTGGATGCCGGCGTCGTGCAAGACCTGCAAGGTCCCGGCGGTGCTGATGATTTCAACGTCGTACTCGCGCAGCAGGTGCGCGAGTTCGACGACGCCGGTCTTGTCGTGGCAACTGATGATGGCCCGCGTGATCTTCGCCATTCGCACCCTCCCGCTCCTGCGCTCTGCACAGGGACAAAAAGTATAGCGCACGTCCGCCGCCGGGGTAAATCGCGAGTTGCGTAGTCGTAACGCGCTCCGTTACTGTACGAGACATTCCCCCACAAACACGGTGAGGTACGCGATGTTTCCTTCCATATTTATAGCCTGCTGCGTTGCACTGGCCGCGCCCCAATACGAGGCGCAGACCCTATTTCCGGCGGAACCGTTCCACAATCATGGGTCCAGTATCGTCGAGACGCCGGAGGGCGATTTGCTCGCGTGCTGGTTCCACGGGAGCGGCGAGAGAAAGTCGGACGACGTGCAGGTCCTGGGCGCGCGCAAGAGGAAGGGCGACGCGGCGTGGAGCGCGCCATTTACAATGGCGGATACGCCGGACCTGCCGGACTGCAATCCGGTCCTGTTCGTCGATCCGCGCGGAAAGCTGTGGCTGTTCTGGATCGCAGTGCAGGACAACGAGTGGGGCGGGTCGTTGCTGAAGTATCGTGTCGCGTCGTCGTACGCGAAGGACGGCCCGCCGGAGTGGGAATGGCAGGACGTCATCCACTGCCGTCCAACTGATCTCGATCCGCTGTTTTTCAATGCGCTCACGGAGGCGGAGACGTTGTACGCCGACGCGCTCAAGTCGAATGAAGGGTTGAAGCGCGACATCGAGGCGATCAAGGTGCGCGGCAAGGAGAAACTGGTGCAGCGATTGGGTTGGATGACGCGTCTGCATCCGATCATGCTGTCGGACACGCGGATGATGCTTGGGCTGTATTCGGACGTGTTCAATTGCTCGCTCGCCGCGTTTACCGACGACTGGGGCAAGACTTGGCAGTTTAGCAGGCCCATTGTTTCCGCGGAACTTGGGAACATTCAGCCGTCGTTTGTCAGGAAGAAGAACGGCGACGTCATTGCGTTCATGCGCGACAACGGCTTCCCGAACCAGATTCGGCGTGCGGTATCCAACGACGGCGGCATGTCGTGGGGACCGATCGAGAAAATGGAGATTCCGAACCCCGGTTCGAGTGTCGAGTGCATTGCGCTCGCGAGCGGGAACTGGGCGTTGGTGTGCAACGATACGAAAAATGGGCGCCATTTGCTGACGGTGTATCTGTCGGACGACGAGGGCGCGACGTGGACGTGGAGCAGAAGGCTGGAGAATTTTGAGAGGGAGAAAGGATCGGGATCGTATCCGTCGCTGATACAGAGCAAGGACGGGGCGCTGCATTGCACGTACTCGTTTGTGCGGCAGGGCGTTGATGGATCGACGATCAAGCATGCGGAGTTTAACGAGGAATGGATCAAGGAAGGGAAGTAGTGTGCGGGGGGGGGGATGTATTTTGGATTTTGGATTGAAGAGAAGAACGGACCGGAGATTTGTGTACGTGAAGATTGAATCTCGATGAGTGGGGATCGAGAGGATCGATTACGAGGACGAGCACGAGCATGAGCGCGATTGACAGCGCGGGCGCGAGCGTGAGCCGGCAGGGGCTGATGTTGAGGCAAAGCGGAGCTTTTCAAGAGCGCGTTACGAAGTGGAAACCTCGTAACGAGTGCGACGAGCGCGAGCGGGGATCGAGGGGATCGATTACGAGTACGAGCACGATTACGAGCACGAGCACGATTATGAGCGCGATCGACAGCGCGCGCACGAGCACGATTACCAGCGCGAGCACGAGAAGACTGGGGGCAGGATGCGTGCGATTGTTTCTGAAGATCGAATTCTCTCATGGTTGTTACGCGGCGCAGATGGGTGCTAGTGGATAGAGGGACACGTCGTTCGGTGCGAGATCGAGGACGAACCCGCGCTTGGGGATTGTGCGCACGATGTCGGCGCGGTTGGGCGCGGCGTCCTTGATGCGCTCGATTAGGCGCTTCTTTTGGAAGTGCATTTGGTTCGATTCGACGACGGTACTGCCCCAAATCGCGGAGTAGACCTTTTCATACGCGATGCATTCGCCCGGACATTCAGCGAGCGTGCGTACAAGGCGGTATTGCTTGTCCTGCAAGCGAACGGGTTTGCCGTCAACGAGGATTTCGCCAGGGCGCCGGTCGTCGACAATGAGGACCGGCGGGGAGGTGGGTGGGCGGACCTCCCCGCCGGAAGCGGGAGGGGACCCGCCGAGGTTTCGCAGCCCCCATGAATGCAGTTCATGGGCTACGCCCGTGGGCACCCACTGGGCGAGGACTTGGGGTGGGGTGTCGGCAAGCGCTTGAGGTGTGTAGAAGCCTTGGGATTCGAGCGCAAGGATTGTGTTTCGATCCGCCACGCGGGCGCGGGCGAGCGGTAAGACGTCCGGGCGCACGCCCAACTGTACGCGTTCGGCAAGCGCCGCGATGCGATCGACAAATGCGCGCGGCGCACCGACGGCGTTGGCGATGGCCGAGGCCGCATCGATGAGCCAACCGATCTGATCGGCAGCGGCGGCGATTTGACCGAACAAGGTGTGGTACTTGTCCTCGATGTCGTATACGCGGACACCGTCGATCCACTCACGGAGGAACAATGCAACCTTGATGGCGCGAACTTCCTCGAAGAATGGCATAAGGTTGCATTGACGCAATCGGTTCATGGGGACGTCGGCGGCGAGGTCCTCGTCGAATGTTTGGCGTTTGAGTTCACTCGGGTAATCGCTGCGCTCGTACTCGCGCGAGGTCAGCGTGACCTGCAACATGCGCCCGTCGGGAGTCAGGGCGGCTGCGAGCATGAGATCGAGATCGCTCCAGATGCGGGTCTCCGACTCGCGGACCCAGTGTGCGAGGTCGAGCGCAGTGGCGATAGTAATGCCTTTCGCGGCAGTTGCCAGGCCGAACGGTGTCGCGGCCAGTTGACCGTTTTGGTCTTTGGCGATCATTCCGCAATCGAGGGCCTTGTTGACGGCGGCGCGGACGCGGAACTCGATTTCGTCCGGGGTGTACATTTCGAGCCAAATCCAGGTGCCGGTCAGGGTCGTATTGAAAAAGTCGAGCAACTCGAGTTCATTCGCGCACGAGCGCGACGAGACCAGCCGCAGGACATGGTTCTCGAGCGGTTCGCGGGCAAGGCGGGGCTCGACGCGTTCGCGATCGCCGTCGACATAACGCCGCCACAGGGTCGCGTCGTCGAACGGCGTCATCGCGATGAGAATGGATCGGCCGAATGGCGCGCCGGAACCGATGCGGCCGGCCCTCCCTCCCATGTTTTCGTATTCCGAGCGCAGGATGGGCGTTTTCCACGGCATGCCAAAGCGCGCGTCGTATTGCCACTTGTCGGACGCGATAAATACGTTGTGCGCGGGCAGGTTCATCCCGACCGCGAGTGTGCTGGTGGAGATGAGGACCCGCACGGTCCCCGCGCGGAACCCCTCCTCGACGATGCGCCGTTCGTCGCGGGAGAGGTCCGCGTTATGGAATGCAACGCCCGCACTGAGCGTCTCGACTAAACTGTCGCGAGAATGGGTCGCCTCGAACTTTCGCAGCGCGTCGATTGCGGCGGCCGCGGGGGCAATGTCGACCCTGCCAGCCATCAGTTCCGCGCCGCGCCGGGACTCGTGTTTGGATTTGACGAAGACAAGGCACGACTCGCCGCGTTCCGCGAACGCGCGGATGTTTTCGGTCAGCACTTCCCAAGACGAGTCGGAGTGGACGTGGACCAACTCCTCTTCGGATTGGGCGTACTCGTTGTAGGTGCGGTATTTGAAGCGGCCCTCGTGGAGCACGCCGTAGCGCAGTTCGACAGGGCGGCGCTCGTGCAGCAGGAGGTCGGCGTTCATCCATTGCGCCAGCTTGTCCGCATGGCCGATGACGGCGGACAGGCCGATCATCCGGCGTTTGCTTTGGAGGATGCGGGTCAGCAGGACTTCAATCTGGGCGCCGCGCTCGGGATCGGAGAGAATCTCGAGTTCGTCGGCGACGATGAGTTCAATTTCCTGGATACGTTCCGGGCGCCGTACGAGCAGTTGAGACAGCTTTTCGAATACGACGACCGCGATCGAGAACGAACCGTCTTCCAGCCGTCCGTCGTACTCGCGCCGGTCGCGGGTGGATATGATCACATCGATGCCGTACTGGATGTATTTTGCGCGAAAGTCCTCGAACTTTTCCTCGGCGAGGGCCTTCAGAGGTACAAGATAGATGACCTTCTTGCGGCGCAGGGCGGTGTGAATCGCGGCCATCTCACCGACGAATGTCTTGCCCGAACTTGTGGGCGCCTGGATTAGCAGGTTCTTGGACGAGAACAGGTTATGACGCTTGATGGCCATTTCCTGGATGGGAAGGAGTGTGTCGCTCTCTTCCTTTTGCCACAGTGCGATGATTTCGGGTGGGATGTCGTACCGCAGCAACTCCGTCATCCGCATGGCCAGAACCTCCAAGGTTTCAGCAACCAACGCGGAGTATACTGTATAAATTTTCAGATGTCAAGAGGTGAATCTGAGATAGTGGACACCTCGCGATTGAGGGCGGTCTAGAGGCGTCGCTATAGCGTCGCGGGGCAGGCGCGATGGTGGGCAGCAGTTCGAAACGATCAAAAGGACTGACAAGAATGGGTAGTCGGGAACGAGATGCCGTGGGATGAATGCAAGACGCAGGGCGAGGCTCGCACGCGGGGTTTCTGTTTCGACGGGTGCTCCCGCAGATGCGGCCTGTATGGACATTATGGACATGATGGACGGAATGGATCGAATGGAATAGACAGGATGCACACTACGCGGCATAGCAGCAGCCGTAGGGTTTCCTCCATCAATCTCAGATTTGAGATTTGAGATTTCAGAGGGCAAGGACTTGGAAATGAAGGGCTGGAGCGAAAACGGCAAGGTCTTTCGTGCTGCCTATTGAGAATCCATGAAAAGGACCAAAGGGACCTAAGGGACCTATGGGACCTATGGGACCTATGGGACCTATGGGACCAAGAGGACGGAATGGATCCTCCTTCGCTCGGAAGCTTCGGAGGGCAAGCTCCCTCTTCGCTCGGAAGCTTCGGAAGGCAGGCTCCGTCTTCGCCGGAGAAGTTCAGGTCGACAACATCAAGATAACAGTTGGCTGTCCATCGTTAGTAACAAGTGGCTGTCCATCGTTAGTACCGTCCCTCATTCGTACCTCATTAGTAAATAACAGGTGGCTGTCCCTATTTAGAGAAGAGCGGATAACTGATCCGAGGGCGCAGCGGGGCCGTCACTCGTTGATGATGATGCGGGGCGTGACGAAGATTATTAGGTCGTTTCCTTTCATCTCGACCTTTCGTGAAAAGAGACTGCCGATTACGGGGATTTTGCCGAGGCTGGGAACGAAGTTCGTTTGGCAACCTGTGGGCACCTGGCCGTTGGGCACGTTTGTGAGCCAGGGTGCACGGTTGGTTTGGAGGGTATCTTGAATGTCGAGAATGCGCATTTCGTTGTCGGACGGACGGGTAAAGATCAGTCTCGGGTACACGTCGAGGGTGCTGTCGAAGAGGCCGCCGTCCACGCGGGTCCGGCGCATGGTTATGTTGCCAGTCGACTGTATCTCGGGTGTGAGGATGATCCGGAAGTCCCATTGTTCCGAGTCCGAGCCGCCGTTGTAGGTAATGGTGGGACGTACGACGCATGCGAGGGAAAGTTCGAGCAGTTCGATGGGAACGGTCGCGGACGAGTTTATGTTCGGCAGGTCCGCATCCTGCTTCCGTTCGATGATGGTGTCGGTGTCGCCGATGTCGTCGTCGCAATACATCGAACTGCCCAACGGCGCACCCTGCAATTCGATTTTGCCCGTGAACGGGTCCGACCCGGGACCAAAGAAGTCGGCACCAATCATACCGGTGTCAATCTCGATAATGGACGCCTCAATCAGCACCTGGGGCGGGCCGCCCTTGCTGTTGTCCGCAGCAGTTTCATAGAGGTCGAGTCCGGCTTGGACGGTGAGCGCAGGAGGGCAACCGGCCAACATTATGGCAAGAGTTCCAAACGCAACGGTGGGTATCCACAGACGAATTGAGGAATGCATAACCGACTCCTCCATCCCCTCGACGTCCCCAAATCGGGAACAGACATTCATCGCTCGAATCCGTTTGCCCGGCGCAGCGTGGCCAATTGGGCATCAGGACAGTTGCCGTGCAACCAACACCCCTTGGGTGAACTCAGCGTACCACCGCGATGTTCGCGCGTCAACGGGGGCGTACGACTGACGAACTCCGGGAGGCGCGCGGTGTCAAACGCTATAAAGCAGTGCGGTTCGGCATGGGAACGGCGGTCTTGTCTGTCCGGCGTTCGTTCCTGTATAGTCTTTTAGTGCGGTGACAGCTCTTTTCAGCGAGGTAGGCATGTCACAGGTTCACATTTTCGTCAGCTATAGTCATGACGATGCGCGGTGGTTCGCGGACGACAAGTTGATGCCGCGGCTCATCAAGTCGCTCGAGGTGATCGGGGCGGAGGTGTGGTATGACCATCGCCGGCTGGGCGGGGGCGACCCGTGGAAGCAGGAGATCGTGGACGCGATCAAGAAGGCGCACGTGGCCGTCCTGCTGGTCAGCCGCAACTTCCTGAATTCCGATTTCATTCGCGAGATCGAGTTGCCGCGTATCGAGCGCCGGTTCGATATGGGCGAACTGATCGTGGTCCCGATATTGGTGGGCCACTGTAACTGGCAGAATGTGCGGTTGCTGAGCCGGCCGCAGATGGTGCCGGGCAAGCCGACGCCGTTGATTAGTTATTTGGACTCGCCCGCCGAGTGGGACCGCGTGCAGGAGGAAATCTTCAGCGCGATCGAGCGGCAGGTGGACCGTGTGCGCGAGAAGTATCACATGGACGCGCCGGTCCGGCGGGAGTCGATGATCGATCCGTCTGCGACGATCACGCGTTTGTCGGGGGCGCTGCCGCGAATTCCGGTGCAACCGCAGATTGAGGAGTCTGCGTCCCCCGTGCGCGACAAGGACCGTGGAGAATCTACTCGGGGCGAAGCGTCGCGGCGGGAGAAGTCCGAATACGACACACAGCCGCGCCACGCGCCGGGTTCCGAGGGGAAGAAGTCTTCCGGACTGAAAACGATCCTAATGCCGGTTGCGGCGGCGGGGTTGGCGGCGCTGGTGACAGCCGGGATTCTCTTGCGCGGTACGCTGTTTGGCGGGGACGCGCCGGCCGGTAACGAGACGGTGCAGGCGCAGGACGTTGTGACGCCGGCGCAACAGGGCATTGTTGCGCCAGCGGTGCAGCCCGCGCCCGGTCAGCAGGCACCCGTTCCGCAGCCGGCGATACAGGTGCAGCCCGCACCCGCGCCGGTGATTGTGCCGAGCCAACCCACACAGGCGGGAATGGTCCCCGGCGCCGCGCCGACACAGCAGACGCCTCCCCCATCCGCGACCGGGCCTACGACACCCATGCCCGCAAGCACGCCGGGTACGACTTCGGCGCAACCCGTGCCGGGGACTGTTTCGCAGACGCCCTCGGCGGAGCCCGCGGCCCCGTCGCCGTCGGCCGAGCAAGCGAAACCCGCGAACGTGACGCAGCCGAAGTCCACGCAGTCGGCGCCGAAACCCGCCACGAAACCTGCGCCCAAACCCGCCGCGCCACCTCCGCCGCCCAAGAAGCCGGCGAACGTGCTGGAAGACGCGGCCCACGAAATCCTTCAGCAGCAGCTTGACAAACTGAAACGATAGAAGCGTTCGCGTGCGACTTCGTCTCACATTCGTGTGGGCTGCAATCCATCTCTTCTCCCTGCTCGTGCATCCGGTGTATGCGCTCGTTGTAACTGTCAACAACGGCGACGCGGTAGAAATCGATCCGACAACGAAGACCGATTTGACCGTGCTGGAAGTGCGGTTTTCAGGGCGCATTGAACCACACGGAAACACGCTGGTAGCCATCGGCGACGGAGATGTGCGCCTGGAGAAGAACTTCGAGCGCATCGTGGTTCCCGAAGGTTGGCGGCACGACACCCACTTTTACGAGGACAAGGGGCTGTTGGTGTTGAGCGAATTTCGACCGAGCCGTCCGCCTGCGTTCCCCGGCGCGCAAGGGTTTGGCATGTATACGATTGGTGGGCGCGGCGGACGCGTGATTGAAGTGACCAACTTGAACGATCACGGGCCGGGGAGTTTGCGCGCGGCATGCGAAGCGAAGGGCCCGCGCACGGTGGTATTCCGTGTTTCGGGAACTATACCGCTTGAATCGGAACTGAAGATCAGGGAGCCGTTCATTACGATTGCGGGGCAGACTGCGCCCGGAGACGGGATTTGCATCAAGAATTATCAGGTTAGTTTCGACACGCAACATTTTATTTGCCGGTACATGCGGTTTCGTCCGGGCGATGAGATGAAGAAAGAACAGGACGCGTTCGGAGGCGAGGGCGACCACATCATTATCGATCACTGTTCGGCAAGTTGGGCGGTGGACGAGACGCTATCCATTAACAAGGCGTCGAACCTGACGGTGCAGTGGTGCATGGTGACGGAGAGCCTGACGAAGTCCGTACACAAGAAGGGGGCACACGGGTACGGGGGGCTGTGGGGCGGGCCGGGCGGATCGTGGCACCACAACATTCTCGCGCACCATACGTCGCGTAATCCGCGCGCCTCGGGCAACGAGGAATCGGGCTTGATGGACTTCCGGAACAATGTCATCTACAACTGGGGATTCAACAGCGCGTACGGCGGCGAGTTGTGGCCGCGGAACTGGATCAACAATTACTACAAGTACGGTCCTGCGACGCGAGAAGACGTGCGCGACCGTATTTTTTTGCAGAAGGACCCGCGCGGAAGAATGTACGCGGACGGCAATTTTGTTTGGGGATTTCCGGAAATCACCGTGAACAACTGGGCAGGCGGGATAGATTTCGCCCCCGATGGCGACGCAACAGAGCAGACCTTGCGTGCATTCCAGCCGTATGTTGTCGCTCCCGTTAATGAGACGCACTCCGCAAAGGCGGCATACGAATTGGTGTTGATGGGCGCGGGATGTTCGGTCGCGCGCGATGCAGTCGACGCGCGGATTGTCGAAGAGATTCGCACGGGTACGGCGCGGTTCGGCGAGACCTATGCAGGCGGTGGGAAGGGTATTATCGATTCGCAGGCAACGGTCGGGGGCTGGCCCGAATTGCGTTCGACGGAGCTGCCCGCGGACACCGATCACGACGGTATGCCAGACGACTGGGAGGCCGCTCGGCGCCTGAACCCGAACGATGCGGCGGATGGGGCGCTCGATAGAGACGGGGACGGCTACACGAACCTCGAAGAGTATCTGGACGCGCTTGTTTCCGGCGGGACTGTTTCCACGCGCTGACGTGTTTGCGAGACGGAGCAATGGGGGAAGGTAGGCGCGCGTGTGGATTGGGCGGCGCATTTTTGCCGGACGTGGGATGGAACCTCAGCAAATTTCCCGTGTTAGACTAAGCGGATAAGTATGTCTATACGGTTCGCGCACAATTGAAGGTAGTAGTTCATGAAGAAGCAGAAACTCTTGACAAGAACCGTGATGGCGGTCGTGGCGGTTGCCGCCGCGGTGTACGGTTACCGGTGGTGGAACGGGACGGATGAGGGAACCGAGGCCTCGTCGCGGGCGATAACGCTTGCGAAGATTGAGCGTGGCGATATGCGGCAGGAGGTTCCGTGTAATGGCCGGGTGGTCTCGAACCTCGATGTCGAGATTAAGTGCCGGGCAAGCGGGGAGATCATCAAACTTCCTTTCGATGTGAGCGACACGGTAAAGAAGGGCGACCTGCTGATGGAGCTCGACCCGGTCGACCAGCAGCGGATCGTGCAGCAGCGCGAGGTGACGCTTTCAGCATCGGAGGCGCGCTTGGCGCAGGCGAAATCGACGTTAAAGGCGGCCGAACAGAACTTGGCGGCCGACCGAATCATGGCGGCGGCGGCGGTCGAGTCGGCGCTGGCGCGCGCCAACGACGCGAGCGCGAAAGCCAAGCGCGAGGAGCAGCTATTCGCGAAGAAGTATTCGAGCGAAGAGTTTGTGGAGACGGCGCAGACGACCGCGATGCAGGCGAAACAGGATTACAACACGGCGGTCGCGCAGGTGGAGGCGTTGAAGGCGCAAGAGGCGGACCTTGAGACGCGGCGGCAGGAGATCAAGCTGGCGGAGGCGCAAATCGAGAACGATCGCATTGCGCTGTCGCTCGCCAAGCTCCAGCTCGACTATACGAAGGTTTACTCGCCCATTGACGGAGTTGTCTCGGATCGCCAGGTGGAGATTGGGCAGATTATCGCGTCAGGGATCAACAACGTCGGCGGCGGCACGGCGGTGCTGATGCTGTCCGACCTTTCTCGGATTTTCATTCTCGCGTCCGTTGACGAAAGCGATATCGGTTCCATCGCGATCGATCAACCCGCGGAGATTACGGTTGATGCGTTTCCCGGCAAGAGCTTCACGGGCCGCGTGGATCGCATTGCGGCGAAGGGCGTGAACCTGCAAAACGTCGTTACGTTCGAGGTGCGCATCGAAGTCGAGGGCGAAAACAAGACTTTGCTGAAGCCAGAAATGACGACGAACGTGACGATTGTGGTCGCGGACAAGTCGGGCGTTTTGACGATACCTTACAATGCCGTTGCGCGGGAGCGCGGCAAGGCCTACACGGTGCTTGCGAAGGCGGACGGTTCCGAGGGCGAAAAGGTCCCTATCGAACTGGGCATCACGAACGGCGAGGCGTGGGAAGTCGTGAGCGGCGTGAATGAGGGCGACACCGTGACGGTCCAGCGGGCCGAGGTGGACAGCGAGTGGAACCGTGACGGCGGCGGGGCGAACAGCGCGCGCGGCCGGATGATGATGATGCGCACGATGGGCGGCGGAGGTAGGGGCCGGTGATCGAAGTGGAGTCCGTCTGCAAGAAGTACGACCTTGGCGGACAAATCGTAGCGGCGCTGGACAACGTCAGCCTTGAAATTCGCGACGGGGAGATGGTGGCCATCACGGGTCCGTCGGGCAGCGGCAAATCGACGCTGATGCATATCCTCGGGTGTTTGGATTCGCCGGACTCGGGCATCTACCGCCTCGGGGGCGAAAATGTTGCGGGTATGACGAGCGATCAGTTGGCCGAGGTCCGGAACCGACGAATTGGTTTCGTATTTCAGACGTTCAATCTGTTGCCGCGCTTGACCGCGTTGGAGAACGTCGAGCTTCCCCTGCTCTACGCGCAGAAGGACGAGGCGAAAGACATGGCGGCGCAGGCCCTCGACACGGTGGGGCTTGGCGATCGCATGAAACATGAGCCGAACCAGTTGTCCGGCGGTCAACGCCAGCGCGTGGCAATCGCCCGCGCGATCGTGACGAACCCGACAATGATTCTCGCGGACGAACCGACGGGCAACCTGGATTCGAAGACGGGCCAGGAGATTCTGGCGTTGTTCACGAAACTGAACGAAGACGGCCGCACAATTATTATGGTCACGCACGACAGCGGAGTCGCAAGCCACTGCAGGCGCGCGGTGCGGCTCTTTGATGGACGGATAGTGGAATCGTAGAGGACCGGCGAAATGGACGGTATTGCAGTATGGTTCGGCTTCGGCTGGTTGAACTCCGCGGTGAAGAGTTTATTTCTCGACGGTCTCGTTGCCGCAAGCGTCGTTGCCAGCTTCGTCGGTTCGCTAGTGATTGCGGTTGAAATAGTAGAGCGACGAAGGTTTGCCCGCATTTTCGAGCGACGAAATAGAAGGTCATAAAGGCGGAAATCCGTGTACTTAGCGGTATTACTCAAGGTTGCCATCTACAGCTTGGTCGCGAACAAGCTGCGCTCGTTTTTGGCAGTGTTGGGCGTGATCATCGGTGTGGGCGCGGTCATTGCGATGCTCGCGATCGCGGCGGGTGCGCAGTCGCAGGTGATGGGCAGCATTCAGGCGATGGGCACGAACCTGCTCACGGTGCGCCCGGAATCGCGCGGCGGTTCGAGCGGCGTGCGGACGGGCACCGAGCAGAACCTTACCGTCGATGACGCGAAAGCGATTTTGAACGAGGTGGAGGGCGTTGAACAGGTGGCGCCGGTCGTTTCCGGCCGTTGCCAGATGAAATACTATGAGAATAATACCAATACGAGCGTCATGGGCGTCGCGGTCACCTACCTCCCACTCCGCAATTTCGAGGTCGAAAAGGGCCGTCTCTTCACCAACGGCGAAGAGGAGCGCATGGCGCGCGTTGTCATACTTGGTCCACAGACGGCCGAAGATCTCATGGGAACGGAAGATCCGATCGGCACAACGATCAAGGTGAACGGCGTGAACTTCGAGGTCATTGGCGTGACGAAGGCCAAAGGCGATCAGGGGTGGTTCAATCCCGACGACAATGCGTTTGTGCCGTATACGACGGCGATGAAGCAGATGTTCGGGCAGGACTACCTGCGCGAAATACAGGTGAAGTGCGAGAACCAGGAAGACTTGAATACGGTGCAGGACGCGATCTTCGCGTTAATCCGCAAACGCCACCGCATCGAGCCGGGGATGCCCGACGATATCGAAATCCGCAATCAGGCGGACATGATCAACACGGCAAACGAAGTTACGGGAACGTTTACGATTTTGCTTGGCGCGGTGGCGAGCATTTCTCTGTTGGTCGGCGGCATCGGGATCATGAACATCATGCTGGTGACGGTCACGGAGCGCACGCGCGAGATCGGTATCCGCAAAGCGATTGGCGCGAAGGACCGCGACATTCTGCGGCAGTTTCTGTTCGAGGCGATTCTGATGAGCGCGATCGGCGGCGTAATTGGCGTCGGGGCCGGAGTGGGCGCTGCGAAATTGTTGTCGTCAATGACACAATTCACGACGGTCGTTGAAGGTCACAACATTGTCATGGCGCTATTGTTCTCGGCGGCGGTGGGGATTTTCTTCGGATACTATCCGGCGCGTCGCGCGGCGAAGCTGAACCCGATTGACGCATTGCGATACGAGTAGATTTCAGATTATGCGCGCGCCCTGAGACTGCGCGCGTTCATGTAGCGGAAGTAAGGAGTGGAAGTGCTGAACCGTCTGCTGACCCAGCGGGGCCTGTGCTGCGTGCTTGTATGCGCCGGGACCGGTTGCGCCACGATCGAGTTTTCCAAGCCGCCGCGCGTTCCCGACGTCGTTGTCACGAAGCCGTTGGAGGATGCGAACCAGCACGTTTCGCCGCCCGCGCTGGATCCCGCGAAGGTGCCGCCGGCAGACGACGCGGCCCCGGTGCCGGGCGAGGCGCTGAACCTTACCGTGGAAGGCGCGATCGTGATTGCGCTTGCCAACAACAAGGCGTTGGCGGTCGAGGAAGTGAATCCGGCGATTCAGAGGACGTTTGTGTCGGAGCAACGTTCCGTGTTCGATCCGGTCCTGAACGCTGCGTACGTGGAAACCGACGACGAGAATGAGCGCGACCTGCTGCTGCGCACGCCGATCACGATTCCGGACGGGCAGGGCGGCACGATAACGGCGGGCAGCGCGTGGCAGCCTGTGGAAACGGAAGTCGAGACGGACAGCGAGTCGCGCAGCGTGGGCGTGACGCAACGGCTGCCGACGGGCACGGACATTACATTGACCTACGGGAAAGACCGCACGGTCGTGCGCAACAAGAGCACCGATCCGCGCCGCGTGTACGGGACCGATACGGACACGGATACCCACAGTCTCGATTTTACAGTGCGCCAGCAACTGCTGCGGGGCGGCGGGCTCGGCGTAAACCTGGCGAGCCTGCGACAGGCGAAGTTGGCGGCGCTGGCGTCCGAGTACAATTTGCGCGGGTTTACGGAGGACCTGGTGTCGCAGGTCGAGCAGACGTATTGGGACTGCCTTACGGCGCAGCGGCAAATCAAGATTTTCGAGGACTCGCTGACGATTGCGGAAAACCAGGCGAAAGAAATCGGGTATCGCATCGAGATCGGCGGGATGGCGGAAAGCGAGAGCGCAGCGGCCGACGCGGAAGTGGCGCAGCGGAAAAGTTCACTAATTGACGCGAAGAGCAACTACGACACGTTGCGCATCGCATTGCTGCGCCTGCTCAATCCGAACGCGGAATCGTTGCATCCGGTCGAACTGAATTTGCTCAGCGATCCGAAGATTCCGGAGGTCGAACTGATCGACATCAGCGCGTCCATCGCGTTGGCGCGGCGGATGCGGCCCGACCTTAACCAGACGCGCCTTCAGATTCAGCAGGACGATCTCGAGGTGGTCCGCACGCGAAACGGTTTGCTTCCGCAGCTTGACGTGTTTGTCACGCTGTCGAAGTCCGAGAACAAGACACACTACAGCGAATTGTTTCTAGTGAATACGCAGGTCGAGGACGACGACAACGTGACAACGCAGATTGGCGCGGAGTTCAGCTATCCGTTCGGCAATCGCGGGCCGCGCGCGCGGTATATCCGCTCGACAATGACGCGATCGCGCAATCTGCTGGCGCTAGCCAATTTGAACCAACTCGTCGAGCAGGACATCCGGACTGCGCACATCGAGGTCGACCGGGCCAAGCAGCAAATCGAGGCGACGGCGGTGACGAGCAGGCTGCAACAGACAACGCTGGATGTGGAGCGCGAAAAGCTGCGCCAGGGGAAGTCGACGGTGTTGCTGGTGTCGCAGGCGCAACGCGACCTGCTGACGGCGCAAATCAACGAGGTGCAGGCGATCGCGGCGTATCTGAAGGCGCTGGTGAACCTGTACCGTCTGGAAGGATCGCTGCTGGAGCGCCGGGGCGTTGCGTGCCCCGGCAGCGAACCGATCGATTTGGCAAGCGAAGATGAATCTCTCGCGACGGCTTCCGCCGGCGCGACGACTCCGGCACCTGTAAGCAAAACCGAAGGAGCATTGCCGCAATGACACACCCCACGTCCGCGCACAGGTTTGCGAAGGCGCGTCCCGCGTTGGCCGCGCTCTCCCCCATTTGGGAACTGATCTTCATTTCGGAATCGGTCCTCGGACTGTTTGGGAGTTTCGCGAGTATCGGGCTGTCGTTTCTTTCCGCGGTGACGTCGCTGACGCTGGCGCTTGCGGAATTGTTTGGCGGAGCGACAGAGAGCTAGGGCGTTTTGGAGGAATCGTGGCTTTGCTCGGTCGTGATTGAATTTGGCGGAGGGCAAAGGACGTAGAGGACGAATGGGACCTAAAGGACCTATACGGCGGGGGACGTGATTGATTGTCTGAAGAGTGGCGCGAGAACGGGGACGATTACTGGCGGGAACGATTACGATTACGATTACGAGCACGAGCACGAACACGAACACGAGAAAAAGAACGAGTAAGAGCACGAGAAAGAGAATGCGGCTACGTGATACCTCAAGTCTCTTTTGGGGGTTTGATTACGAGGGGAAGCGGCGTTCTCCTTCGTAAGTCTACGGTGGAGTCTGCCGGCGCGCTCAGCATTGCGTATTTTGCGGGGCTGCGGCGAAGCCCGGACGCATTTTGCGGGGCTGTTGTGGACCCGGTTATCGGGTATCGCGCTGGGTTGTTATCATGTGTTCCAGGGCCGCCCAACCTTGCAGTTGCGATTGCGTAAGCGTCGGGCCACTTTCGCCTTGGGCCCGGTGCCGCACGGCGCGCAACCATCGCCGCGTGCGGCGTGGCAATTGCGCTTTCCGGTTCACAACGAGCCCTGTCACTTCCTGGCGCTGATGTTGGCGCATGATGCGGCGCTTCCTGGCGATGTGAACCCTGTAGCCGTAATCGCGGAGAATCTGGCGCGTGACGGTCAGCAACATGCTGATAGTGTTGCTGTCGTCGGTCGCAAACGAGAATGTGATGTCGTCGGCGTATCGGGTGTAGGTTGCGCCCGACCGTTCGGCCAGCGTTTTCAGGCCGGCGTCGATGCCGAAATTGACGAGGTTGCTGATGCGCGGGCTTGTTGGCGCGCCCTGCGGCAGGCCGCCGTTGTACGTACACAATTCGGTTAGCAGCGCCGCGGCCTCGCGGTTCCAGCCGATCCGCTGAAAATACTCTTCCACGCGTCTCGCGGACGTGCTCGCGAAGAAGTCCACGATGTCCAGTTTTGCCACGACGGGCTGGCCGACGTGGCACACCGCGTTCGTCACAATCGAGTGACCGCGCTCGAACCCGACGGCGTGGGGGTGTGCGCGCAGCCGCGCGAGCACGCGGCGCAGAATGAGGCGCTGCAGTTGTTTCAGTTCCGGCGCCGGCGCATGGATCGTGCGCTGTCCCCCACTTCGCTTCGGTATGTGAAACGTCGTGTATGTCGGGCGGACGGCGGACAGCTCGGCCGGCGCGGTTCCGAGGCGCCGCGCCAATTCTTCGACGGTGTGCCCGGAACCTTTGAACAGCTTCTTGAACAGACCCACACGCCGCTCCCGTTGCGAACCGAAGATAGCGGATGCCGGAACTTGCCCGGCATCCGCCTTGCCTTGCTACACACCTGTGTGTACGGGTGATTCTCGGACAGGCCCATGGGACCCGGCCGGCGAAACGCCGGCCCGCGCAATTAAACGCGCCACCAAGGCAAGTGGGGACAGCGTACGACTGGCGATAGGCGAAATCAATCGATTGGCCACATTCTACGGAATAGCGGTACTCTCTGTGGGAGCTCCCGTGCCGTTCTCAGGCCCAAGAGGAAAGCTTGCGTGATCGGGCAAGTCGTAGGGGCTGAGTGGTTGAACACGAAGTCCGCTCGATGGACTATTAATGCTGGACAGACTGACTTCATTTCCTTCGGCGTCATATAACTGAACACTCGAAAGGCGGCCGAACTCGTCGTAGCCGAACACGGAGCGGGCGTAGCCTTCCGCAATGTTGACAAGCATCCCGTTGGCGTCGAAGTGGGCGAGTTCGGTAACGTTTCCGAAGTCGTCGCGTTTCCACGTCACGCGGGCGACGCCGTTGGCCTCGCCTGAAATCGCGCCGGTGGCATCGTAGTACGTTTCCTCGGCGAGTTGAACGCCTTTTTCGAACCGCCGCGTGACTCTTGCGAAGCCGTCCGGCCCTGGCGTAAGACTTCCATCGGCGTCGTAGTAGCACTCCTCGAGGGGATTTCCGTGTAGGTCGAATTGCGTCGTCCTGCGCGCGAAGATGCCGCGGTAGAGCGCGGGCCGGTCGTCAAGCGCCCAGTACGCGCGCGACGTTTCGAGGCCCTGGTTGTTGTATTCGCTCGTAATTCGGGCGATGCCGTCGTACGTTTCGGTGGGGTCGCCATTTCGATTGAAGAACCTCGATTCGATCGGGAACCCGCGCGCGTGGTGGCGCCACGTTTGCAGGGCGAACCCGTCTTCATTTTCCGTTGGAGCCCCGTTCGCACCGAGGTAGGTTTCTTCGATGACGTTGCCGCTCAAGTCCGTCGTTGTCGCTACGGCCACGTAGGGCGCTCCATCGAGGTATGGAGTGCCATCGAGGGCGAAGAAGGACTCGAGGGTCTGGAATCCCTGCGCGTTGTACTGGAATGTACGGCGGGCATATCCATCGCCGGAGATCACGGGCCGCTCGCTATTGTCGAGAAACGACTCTTCGATGAGGAATCGACGCGCGTCGAACGCGCGCTTGACAAGGGCGACGCCGTATTCATCCGGCACGAGTTCGTTATTGGGGCCGAGGTATGCCGTCAGGATGGGATTGTTGCGTTCGTCATACCGGACGACGGTGCTCGAACTGCCGGTCTCGAAGGGCAGGTTGTCCCGGTCGTAGAAGTCCCTGCGAACGACATTCCCACGTTCGTCGTATGCGCACACCATGCGCGCGTATCCGGAGCCGGTGACTACGAGCGCGCCGTCGGGATTGAAGAACGACTCTTCGATCAGTTCGCCACGCACTCCGTACTGTTGGAGGATGCGCGCCGCGCCACTGGACACCTGCATGGGTTTGCCCGCCGGCCCGAAAAACGAGATTTCCGTCCGCAACAATTGGTCGTCGTACGCGTAACGCACGACTGCCGCGCCGCGCCGCGCGAGCGTTGGCGCGCCGTCCGGCCCGAAAAATGCCTCGCTCGTCGTACGACCGCGCTCGTCGTACTGCCGGGTAACACGCGCATAGCCGTTCGCGCTTATGACCGGATCGTTGTCCGGACCGAAATAGGACTCGTCCAACAACCGTCCGAGCGCGTCGTACTTTGTCACGAGCCGCGAATAGCCTCGTTCGCAGAACGCCGGTTTTCCGTTTTCGTCGAAATAGGCGGTGCCACTCGCGTATCCGCGTTCGTCGTAGGACTTGGTCGTGGCGGCGTAGCCGAAAGCGGTCTCGATCGGCTTTCCATCCTGCGCGAAGTAGAGGCGGCGCACTTCCATGCCCAGCGCGTCATAGTCGCTCACGCGTCGAAAGAACCCGTCCACGCACAGCGTTGGGGCGCCATCCGGACCGAAGTACTCTTCGCGCTCGAGCAGCCCTCGCTTGTCATACACGTGCGCGACTGACGCGTAGCCGAGGCGGTGAATGGCAGGGCGCTTGTCAGGGCCGAAGTAGGTTTCGCGGACAAGCCGCCCGAGCGGGTCGTACTCGAACTGGACGGAAGAGTACCCGTCGCGAGCATACGCGGGACTGTCATCGGGCGCGAAGTAACTTGTTTCAATACGGTCTCCGCGAGCGTTGTACGCGTGAGCGGTTCGGGCGTATCCGTCGCGGGACCATGCCGGCGCGTTTCGGGTATCGAGATAGGTTTCACCGACGAGGTTGCCGCGCGCGTCGTAGGTGTATGCGACACCGGCGTACCCGTCGACGGCGAGCGTGGGGTTTCCGTCCGCATCGAAGTAGGACACGGACGTGCGGCGATCGCGTTCGTCGAAGGTGCGCGCGAGCCGCGCGTAACCGCGCACCGATAGTGCGGCGTTGCCGAGGGTGTCAAAATAGGACTCGCCGATGGTATTGCCGCGGTCATCGTATTTGAAATCGATTCGCGCGTACGCGTCGCGGCTGGGGTACGGCAGTCCGTCCGCGCCAAAGTACGATATAGATGAGAGCCAGCCGCGGTCGTCGTATGTGTGTACCAATCGGGCAAATTGTTCTTTGACGATGACGGGGCGCCCATCGACGTCGAAGTGCGCGGTTTCTCGGACGAGGCCGCGCTCGTCGTACGCCCAGCGCGTCTCTGCCGCGCCCCCGGCGTCGGGAGTGGGCTGCCCGTGGGCGTCGAAGCGCGATTCGCGAATGACGTAGCCGCGTGAATCGTTTTCCATCTTTACGACTGCGAAACCGTCAGCGGACACGGCCGGTTCGCCATGCGCGCCGAAATACGACTCGCTCGTTACAAAACCATTTGCGTCGTATGTGAAATCGATTCGGGCGTATCCCGCCTTGGACGCGACCGCGCTCGCGCTTTCGTCGAAGTATTCGGTCCGGGTCTTATTGCCGGAATCGTCGTATGTCCATCGTTCTATCGAGACGCCGTCCGGGCGGCGCGCGGGCTTTCCGTCGGCGCCGAAGGCGGCCGCCTCGGCAAGGTTGCCCCTGTCGTCGTACGCGAGTTTGTACGTTGCGGCGCCAAATGACGGCACGTCGATTGGATTGCCGTCCTCACCGAGCCACCGGAGTTCGGTCATGTTTTCGCGCACGTCGTACGATAGTTTGACGCCGGCGAAGCCTTCCTTGTTGACGACCGGCTGCCCGTCCGGCGAGGTTCCGCGCGTTTCAGTGACCTTGCCACGGTCGTCCATTACGACAACGACGCGCGCCCACCCTGAGAACGCATATACGGGTTCGCCGGATGTGCCAAAACACGAGACCTCGAAGACGTTGCCGTCATCGCCAATGTGTACTTCGCTGCTGGCGTATCCATCGCGCGACAGGGTTGGTTTGTCGTCCAGTCCGAAATACTCGGTGCGCGTGGCAAAGCCGGTATCGTCGCGTATGTAGCGAACGCGGTGGTATCCCGCGGGCGTGAGCGTGGGTTTACCGCGGGCATCGAAATAGAGTTCTTCGGCGATGTACCCGTTGTTGTCGTACGCGAACCGGATTTCGCCGATACCGTTGCGATCCAGCGTGGGCATCTCGGCCGTATCGAAGTAGGTTGTTCGAGCAGGTTGGCCGTGGGGGTTGAGTTCATGCCGTACGATCGCAACCTCGTCGAGATTGCGCACCAGTTCGCCGCTGCTGTTCTTGAACCGCGCTTCCGTAAGGTTGCCGTGCGCATCGTAGGCCCGTTCCTCGACGCAGTACCCGCCCACGACATCGATTGCGCTGCCGTCGGCGTCGAGCGCGGTGCTTCGGACCTCGCGGCCCGCGTCGTCATAGGTACGTTCGTAGGACATGACGCCGCTTCGGTCGGCGCGGACGTTTCCCTCGGCGTCGAGTTGAAACGCGCGCAGCACCTGGCCTCGCTCGTTGAGTTCGAACCGGGACCCGAAACTGCCGTCGGCGTCGGGACGCGGCGTGCCCCAGACGTCGGCGTAGCGGGTCTCGATCGGATAGCCGCGTTCGTCGTAGGCGAGTTGGTGCTGCGTGATGCTGGTGCGCGGATTGAGCGAGACGGTTGGCAGGGAGATTGTCGCGGATGGTTGCGTAACGGGGCGGTTTCCGCTGCGGAAGTTGACGTTCTTGAGGTCCGCGCTGAATACCAACTCGCGAATGGGGCGGCCGAGATTGTCCTTCAGTTCGACGCGTTCGACCTGGCCATCGGCGCGGTAGTGGTACACGCGCTCGGTGACGTCCTCGTTATCGGGGGCGGGCTTCCCGCGGCCAGATTCGCGGAACACGCGGAGCACGCGCCCGCCGCGGGTTTGAAAGCGATAGCGTTGGGCGATGCGGGCGCTCTGTTCGGGCGTCACGGGCCGTACGCCTTCGGCTACGCCGTAGCGCGGTACGAAATCTTCGTAGAAGAACTCTTTGACGCGGCTTTTGTCCCAGTACCAAAGGCCGATGCTCGCACCGAGCGCGAGCAGGGCGGCGACGCCCGCCGATACGAGGCGGCGAACACGATTGCGGCGTTCGCGGTCGCGCTGGCGGAGATCGTCAAACCTGCAGCCAAGAATGCACGCCGCGAACCGAAGCAGGGCCATTCGGCGGAGTTCGCGCATGGATTCGTCGTGGCGCGGGCGCACGTCCGCCGCCAGCGGTTCGATGACGACCGTTTCTTCGTGCCGCGTGCCATCGGGAAGATTGTGTATTTGCTGCTCTTCGGTGAGGACTTTTGGGAACGAGTCATCGGGATCGCCATCAATGAGGAGTGCGAGAATGCGAGCGCCACGGCCCATCTCGCGGAACATTTCGATCTCGCGGCAAATCCACCGGGATTGGGGCGTGTGACGGGAGCAAATGACAATGAGGAACTTTGACGCGACGAGGGCCTGGACGATTTGTTCGTTCAGATCGCAGGAGGCCGGGACCTCATCTTCGTCGCGAAAGGACTTGCCGAGCGTCGCCGGGAAGCCGCGCGCGCGGAGCGCGCGCGGAACGCGGTAGGTTTCGAGGGCGTTCAGCAGCCATTTCGCCCAGCCCCGATCGAGTTCCAGGTGGCGGTAGCTGATAAACGCGGAGTATTGGTAACCGGCTTCCGGCTTCGACGCGTCGGACATAGGCCGTATGCATTCCCAGTTGGGCGGCTATCGTGCGATTGTGTGCGTTCTCCGTGTCAAACCTGCCCGAGTATGCGGGAGACTTTATTCTTTCACTTGTTCAAGGATGGCGAAGTCTCCCGGATTCCAGGCCTGCGCGATGACGTAGAGTTTGTCGCCGACTTTGGTCATCGTGGCGTTGTGTACGTGTACGAAGTTTTCGAGGCCAAGGTCTTCCTTGGGCATGAGGGTGGATACGATGGCGTCGTCTTTCAGCAGGTAGATGGGCGCGCCCTTCGACTTGTCGGGGCCGTCCAGGCAGCCGATGACGGCGAGGCCTTCCGTGTAGTCAATGTCGCACGCGAGCGAACCGGCGGGCAGCGATACGGTGTCGACGTAGGCACCTTCGGGAGTGAAGCGATCGATCTGGGCGTTCGGACGGTCGGCCACCGTGATTTGTTTGCCGTCCGGGCTTGGCGTGATGCCGTGGCCTGTACCGAACTGGCCCGGTCCGTCGCCTTTGCCGCCGAATGCGAGCTTATTCCATGTGACAGACGCGGCGTTGCCTTCGACGTTTGCGGTCAGGACGTAGTCCAGCTTCGAGTAACCCGTTGCGACGTAGTAGAGATTGCCTAGTTTCGTCACATCGGTTGGGACGAATTTCTCGCCGGCGTCAAAGTATGCGTTGACTGTGTCAACGCCGAACTCGGTGTCCGCAATGGGCGCATCGAGTGTGTTGACGAGCGTGCCCTCGAGCGTCGTTGTAAATACCTTACCAACGTCGTTTCCGGGGAACACGAGGTACGGCGAACCGTCGCCCGCATACCATATGGCCGCGTTGTGCAGGTTCGTGTCTTTCATGACCGCGGCCGTCCTTACCATTTTCGTTTTCTTCAGATCGCGGCTGATTTCGATGATGCCCGCTCCTGGAAGCGCAAAGTAGACTTCACCCCGATCGCCGCGCCGGTCTACGGCGAAGCCGCCGTGCGCTTTCGTTAAGACAGCGACGGCTTCCGCGGGAAGGTGATCGCTCTTGTAGAGCAGCTTGAACTTGAGGTCGCCTTGGCCGGTGACACCGGGACTGGATTTTGCCGGGGCGTTCGCGTCTGCCTGGGCAAGCGTGATGGTCGAGGCGTCCTTGTCATGACGGTGGCCGGGATGCGCGAAGGACAACGGCGCAACGAGAAGAGCGGCGGCAAACACAAGCGGAACGATTCGGAACACGGCAGTTCCCTCCCATTTCAAGAACGCAGCCAATTGACACGTACCCTGCGGCGATTACGATAAACCAGACGGCCCCGCCAGTTCCACGCGGCGCGGCGAGCGGTCGGATGTTGAGCGATCGGAAGCGCGGTTGTGTAGAATGCGCGACGGCTTGCGGCGAACGGCGGCACGAAACGGGGACTGGGCGGGCACGTGGACAGATTCTTTGGTATTCCCATCAGCACGTACAGGAGGGTTGCGCGCGAGTGGGGGCCGTTTGGGGTCGTGCTGCTGTTCTTCTACCTTTCCGGCGCCGCGGGGCTTGTGTACCAAGTCGTATGGACGCGCAAGCTGGTGTTGCTGTTCGGCACGACGGCGTATGCGGTCAGCACGGTCCTTTCCGTTTTCTTTTTGGGACTTGGCATCGGAAGTTTCTGGGGTGGACGAATCGCAGACCGATGCGCGAACCCGCTGCGCATTTACGGCGTCTTCGAAATCCTGATTGGCGTTTGGGCCGTTCTGTTCATAGTCGGGATCGATCGCGGCGAGTTCATCGTTGCGCAGGCGTTGCAGACGTTCGCCACGTCGCGCGCAGGTGGCGTTGCGTTGCGCGCGTTGCTGGCGGCCGCGTTCCTCATCGTCCCCGTGACGCTGATGGGCGCGACGTTGCCGCTGCTCTCGAAAATGATTGGGCGCTCGGACCGCACGCGCGGGTTGCGGATTGGTCTGCTCTACGTCATCAACACGGCCGGCGCCGTGTCGGGGTGCGTATTCGCGGGAATCTACGGCATCGAGCTGTACGGATACGCGAAGACGACGTACATTGCCGCGGCGGCGAATATCGGCATCGGGATTTTCGCGCTGATCGCGTGCGGCTGGTTCGCATACGAAAAAGAGGACGCGACATTCGAGCAACGGACAAGCGGCACGCCTGCCGCCAAGGCGATATCGATCGTCGCGATCGCGTTTGCAGTATCCGGCTTTTGCACGCTGGCGCTCGAAGTGATGTGGACGCGGGTGCTTACGCTCGTGTTTATGGGCACAACGTATGCCTACACGGCGATGCTGGCGTCGATCCTGGTTGGCATTGCGTTGGGGAGTCTCATTGCGGCGGCGTTGGCGGACCGCATGAAGTCCCCCGTGTTCGCGCTTGGGCTCGTCGAGTGCGCGGCGGGAATCGCGTGCGCGGCTACGCTCATCTTTATCGAACGCCTCCCGGAAACGGTACAACGGTTTCAACACGAATACTCGCTCCAATTCGAAGGACAAATGAGGGTCCTGTTCGCGTCGTCGTTCACGGTGTTGCTAGTTCCGACCGTGTTCATCGGAATGACGTTTCCTTTCGCGGTCCGCGCCGTGGCCGCGTCGCACGCGCGATTGGGTAAAGACATTGGGCGGCTCTACGGTCTCAACACATTTGGCGGAGTGCTGGGCGCGATCGCGGGTGGATACATTCTGCTGCCGACGCTTGGCGCGCACACGGGCATCGCGGTGCTCGGCGCGGTGCTGATCGCGATCGGAATCGTACTCGCGTGTACGAGCGCCGTGCGGACGATTCCAAAAGTGGCCCTGCTCGTCCTTGTCATATGTGTGGGCGGGGTTGTTGTCTCGAAACTGCCGCGCGACGTGAGCGAGTCGTTGAACAGGAGCTACCTGCCGCCGGAGCATCGCGTCGTCGCGTTTCGCGAGGGGGTCGAGGGGACGGTTGTCGTGTCGGAACCGGTGGGCAACACGGGCAACTCGAACCGCGCGCTTTGGATCAACGGCGTACAGGCGACGCAATCGATTCTGAAAGGCGTTCGCATGAACCGGTTTCAGGGCGTGTTGCCGTTTGTTTTCGATCGGGAACCGAAGACGGCGCTGCTCATCTGTTTCGGGTCCGGCATTACGGCGGGCACGCTCGCGACATCGCATCTGTCGGTTACCGGCGTGGAACTATCGCATGACGTGTTGGAGATGGCGCACCTGTTTGAGGACGACAACTGGCATGCGCTGGCCAACCCGAACCTGCGGATGCACGTCGACGATGGGCGCAACTTCCTGCTGACGCACGAGGGACGGTACGACGTAATCACGTTCGAGCCGATGCCGCTCGCGGTCGCGGGAGTTTCGACCTTTTACTCGGAAGAGTTTTACGAACTGTGCAAGATGCGGCTGGCGCCGAATGGGATCGTCGTGCAGTGGGTGCCGTTGCACGCCACCAACCTGGAAGTGGTCCGTACGGCGATGCGCACGTTTCACGAGGTGTTTCCGTACTGCACGGCATGGTTCGTCAATGCGGACCTGTTTGTGGCGGGAAGCGAGAATCCGCTGCGTATCGACATTGGGAACGCGGTGCGGCGCATGTCCGAGCCGCAAATTGCGGATGGAATGGGAGAAGTGGGTTTTGTGGACGCGACGGACATGCTGTCGAGTTATTTCATGTCCGGCGAAGCGATTGCTACGTTCGCGGGCGACGCGCCGGTAATGAGCGACGATCGCCCGTGGGTCGAGTTCCTGGTACCGCGAATTCTGCACCAGAATACGGTCGGGGATTCGTTGCGCGCGCTCATTCCTCATTTTGAAAGCCCCTTCGCGATAGCGGACGAGCAGACACTGCAATCGGCTGGAGCCGAGTTGCGCGAACGACTCGAACGCCGGCATCGCGCGCGGGCCATTACGATCGAGGGCATCGAAACGGTATATGCGGTTGGGCCGATTGGCAATCCGGAGCGTATCTTCGAGGAAGCCCTGGACATCGATCCGACGGACATTCTTGCGCGGTCGTACTACAGCGAGATCGCGCCGCAGCGGTTTGCGCAGTTCGTACGCTACAAGGAATACGAAGAGGCGGAAGCGTATCTCGACCGGTTTGCGCGATACGTTCCAGAGAGCGGCGAGGTTTGGGCGTACCGGGTGGAACTGTACACGGCGTGGGGAAAGGCGCAGGAGGCGGCGGAAGCGCGGCGCAAACTGGATGAGCTTTCCGCGCGGGGCGCATCCTGAACCGGCGGCGTGTTTGCGGTAAGCGGGTCGTGTAAAATGCGCGCGTAGTTGAGGGCGGGCGGATGACGAAGATAAAGTGTCCGGTGTGCGAGCACACGAACGACGCGACGCGCAAGGACTGCATGCAATGCGGCGCGCCGTTGCCGAAGGTGCGCGTTCACGGTTCGGGGCCGAAGCCGCCGTCCGCGCCGCAGCCGCTAGGCCAATCCGGCGGACACTCGACATTCCGCAAAGGGCAACTTGTCGCAAGCCGCTATACCATTCTCGACCTTGTGGGAAAAGGCGGGATGGGGTGCATTTATCGCGTCCACGACAACACGCTGAAGGAGCAGGTCGCGTTGAAGACGCTGCTGCCGCAGTACCTGCGAGACAAGATGGTCGTCGAGCGGTTTTTCAACGAGGCGCGTATTGCGCGGCAGCTTTCCCATCCGAACATCGTTCGTGTGCACGACATCGGCATGGCGGATCAGGTGCTCTACATTTCGATGGAGTATCTGCAGGGTAAGTCGCTGCGCAACATGCTCGAGGAGCTGTTGCCCGGCGAGCGCCTGCCGGTGAAGGACACGGTGAAGATCATGATCGATCTGTGCACGGCGCTCGAATACGCGCACCAGTACACGGTCCACCGCGACCTCAAGCCCGAGAACATCATGATTTTGCCGGACGGCTCGCTGAAGCTGATGGACTTCGGCATCTCGAAGTTGATGACGACCGGAAAGTTGACGGCGACGGCCGTGGTCATGGGCACGCCGCACTACATGCCGCCGGAGCAGTTCAAGGACAGCAGCACGGTTGACGCGCGCGCCGACATTTACAGCATCGGCGTGATCCTTTACGAAATACTCACCGGCAATCTTCCGACGGGCGTTCCGAAACCGGCGTCCCAGATTCTGCGCGACGTCCCCCCCGCGCTCGATCCGATTATCGCGAAATGCGTCGAGCCGGAGCCGTTCCACCGTTATGCGACCGTTGCCGAGTTAAAGCTGGCGCTTTTGGGCGTCATGGATTTGTTGCGGGGGGGCACGATCGAATCCAAGAAGATAGTGAAACCACCCGCGGCGGCGCGCGGCGAGACGCTGCGCCGCGTCGCGGGCGGTATTCTTGTTCTCGTCATGATCGCGCTGACGGCAATTGGCGTCTTCGGGCTCGAAGGGCGACGCGCGCGTCAGTTGGAAGAGATGAATGCACAGGCCGTGGCCGATCCCGGCGAATCGATCGAACGGCAATGGCGTCAACGGTACACAACGGCGACCGAACTGATCGTGGCCGCTGAACAGTTCACGGCGAACCGCGAACAAACGGACGAAGCGGTGAAGCGCATTTTCGAGCGGATTGGCACGTTGCGCGCTTCGGCCGAATTAAATGCCGAGCGCGATCCGGAACGCGCGGCGAGGTTGGCGCACCAGGCGCTGCAATGCTATGCGGCGTTGCTAACTCCGCTTCCGCAGGGCGAATATTTTTTCGTAGTGCCGGGCGACGACATCGATCAAGACGGGTTCTTCATGGCGACGCATCCAGTGACGGTTGCGCAATACAGCGCGTGGGCGCCGTCCGCGAACTGGCCGGCGAGCGCGTCCGCCGCAACGCTTGATCAACCGGCGGTAACGAGCCAGTACTACGACGCGCAGGCGTACGCGGCGAACCAAGGCATGCGCATCCCTTCGCGTGACGAATGGGAGCGCGCATTCGCGGAAGAACCTGGGCCGCTGGCCACCGTATTTCCGGAGTGGACGCGCACCGTCACGGGAGGCGAACCGGAGGCGGACGGACTGCCGACGTTTGGAAATGAACTGTGGGTTGTGACTGTTTCATTGGATGTCGACAACAATCCGACGTTGCCGGTGTTTCAGTCCGCGCAATACTACGCGCCGGGACAGCAGATAAGTTTTCGGTGCGTGATACCCGTCAACGCGAACCCCGACGCGGTGCGCAAACTTTTGGGATCGTGAGGCGCGGGCGTTTGACACGCGCGCATCCGCGCGGTACGATCCAGTGACATCAGCCGACCGGCGTTTGCGCCACCCGGCTGGAAAGGGGCCCGAATGAACGTTTGTGCGTGCCCACATTGCGGCGCACCGCGTATACTTCTCTCGCGAATTCCCAAAGATGTGGTTGCTGTGCTCACGTGCCCGAACTGCACCGAACTGGTAGTTGTGTTCCGCCAGCACGCCGCGGGGCTCAGCCGCCGCGTAATCGAACAGGGCAGCTTTACGGAAAAACGCGATCACATTGCCGAAATAATCACCGAGTTTCTCGATCCGAGCATTTTTCAGTTCCCGCCAACCGATGGTGAAGAGATACCGGAAATCGGCGAGCCGCCATCGGCGCCGATCGGCGACAGCCCGCTGCGCGGGCCCATCTCGCAGAAGGAGTTGGAGCAATTTGTGCGCGTCGACTTGAACAAGATCGACGAAGCGCAGTACTTCCGGAAGTATTTCGGATCGTAACCGGCCCAATGCGGCCCCACCCCCAGTTTCCGCCCGGCGGCGCAATTCGGGCGTCCTACTTTCTACCGTTCATACTCCTGATCGCTTCATTCGACGCATTCGCGTGGAACAAGCCGGGTCACATGGTCACGGCCGGCGTCGCATTCGACTCGTTGCGTGGTCACGATGACGACGTGATCAAGAAGGTCACGGCGTTGTTGCAGCACCACCCGTTCTACGAGCCGCAGTGGAAGAGCCAAATCCGGGCGCTGTCCGCGGAGGACCAGGCGCTCGTGCTGTTCATGCTCGCGTCCGCCTGGCCGGACGACGTACGGATGGATCGCCGCTTTCACCAGGGCGCGTGGCACTTCGCGAATTTTCCGTACGTGCCGAAAGGGCAACCGCGGCACATCCGCGGGCGAGACCCGGACCCGGACAACATCCTGAGCGCGTTCAGCCACAATGTGAAGATTGTGCAGAACAAGGCGCGACCGGATGCCGAACGTGCGGTTGCGCTCGCATGGATATTTCATCTGGTGGGGGACGTCCATCAGCCGCTGCACACGGTCTCGCTGTTTACGGTGCAGTGGCCGAACGGCGACCGTGGCGGGAACGATTTCATCATTCGTGCGAAGGCGGAGAACCAGCCAATCGATCTGCACCGGTTCTGGGACGATTTGATCATCGGGTCCGACCGGCTGCGGAGCATTCGCAATGCGTCGATCCTGATCCGGAAGACGTTTCCGCGGGACCATCTCAGGGAATTGCAGCACCGCGAGTTTCGCGAGTGGAGCGCCGAGAGTTTTCAGCTTGCGCAGAGCCACGTGTACCAGTTTGGAAAATTGCCCGGCAGCGTGGACAAGAACAATGCGCCGGTGCTGACGCAATCGTACCGGATGAACGCGAAGGCGCTTGCGGAACGGCGCGCGGCGTTGGCGGGGTACCGGCTCGCCGACGTGCTGGAGCAGTTGTTCGATTAGTGCGATGCGAGAAAGTGCGTGGTTGAAGGTGCGGACATTACTCGGTGTTGAAGCCGAATACCCGATTACGAGCCGCGATGAAGCGGAGCTTCACGCGAATAGCTCTCAATTCATGGACGGAATGGACCGCATGGACAAGATGGATAGCATTCAAGACGAACACCGATGATCGATTACGATTACGAGCACGAGTACGAGAAGACAGGTGCGCGCGTTTGTTCGCGGGGTTGGACGATTGCGGGAGCTGTTGTGGCGGCCGCGTAATTGGTGTCGTTGCCGCAGCGTTCAGCGAAATCCGTGGCTCGCGGCGACCTGGAACAGTGCGACGCCGGCGGCGACAGATACGTTCAGGCTTTCCATTCCCTTTGCGAGCGGGATTCGCGCGATCACGTCGCACGCCTTTCGCACACCGGGGCGCAGGCCCTTCGTTTCGTTGCCCATGACAATCGCGCAGCGGTCGGCCCAGTTCACGTCGAAGACGCTCTGATCGCCCGCTGCGTCGAGGCCATACGTCCAGAACCCGGCATCGCGCAAGTCGCGAATCACCTGCGCGACGTTTCCGCACATCGCGACCGGGACGTGGAAGACGGCGCCCGCGCTCGCGCGCAGCACGTCATCGTCGATCAATGCGCCGCCACGTTCGGGCAGCGCGATCGCGTGGACGCCCGCGCATGCGGCGGTACGGATGAGCATGCCGAGATTGCGCGGGTGCTGGACCTGATCGAGCACAAGCACAATGGCTTTTGGCGGGCACGTCTCGACGATTGACTCGAACGATGCGTACGCCACGGGGCTAATTGCCGCGACGACGCCCTGGTGCTCCAGCGTCCCGGCAAGCTCGTTGAGTTTCGCCTGGGGCACGTAGTCGAACGGCACGCCCACGGCCTTTGCCGCCGTCGCGAGGGCGTCGGCCCCGTGCGCCCGTGATTCTTTCGCCAGGTAAAGACGATTCACCCGCCCCGCTTCGCGCAAGGCTTCGCCGACGGCTTTCACGCCATGAATGTGTTTTTCGGACATACGCGGAATGGTACGGCGTTGCGTGCGCGCGCGCAAAGCAGAGTTGTCTGAACGTGGGGATTGGAGTATGGCGAGTGTCCCTGGCGGGGGTGTTGCCGTTATGATTCCGATATGCCTGTCTACCTCGGTTTGGGAAGCAATGTTGGGGACCGCATGGCGCATCTGCGCGCGGCGGTTGATGCGCTGCGCGTGGAGCCGGGCGTAACGGTGCTGCGCGAATCGCAGGTGTACGAGACGGAACCCATCGGCGAGACGAACCAGGTTTTTTTTCTAAACATGATTGTTTCAGCAGCGACATCGCTCGCGCCCGAGGAATTCCTGGGTCGCATGCAGGCGATCGAGAAGCGGCTGGGCAGGGTCCCGACGCGACGTTGGGGGCCGCGGGTCATCGATATCGATATTGTGCTTTGGGACGGCGTCGTTGTGGTGACGGAGCATCTAACGATTCCGCACCCGGAATTTCGCGCACGCGCGTTCGTGCTGCTGCCGCTTGCTGAGATTGCACCGGATGCGACGGACCCGGCGACGGGCGAACGTATCGAAGTGCTTGCAGGACGAGTATCCGGGCGCGACGGGGTCAAACTCGTGGGGGCACTTAATGTGAGGCGGTGACGTCGATTTCGCGGATTCTCCATTGGCGGAACTGCGCATAGTGCAAACTGGCGTTGGAATGTGGCATAATTATTTTCAGCCATACGGCGCGCTTGGGCAGGGACTTGCCCCTGACCCGGAGTTAAGCGCGCCCCGAATTGACTTCTGAACCGCTCCGCTTGGAGCCCAAAAGGGACCGGGACGGGCAACGTCACGGTTCAGGAGAGTGTGATGCCACGCGTTTCCGCGGTCTCTCTGCGTGACCGCAAGCGGGCCGGCGAGAAAATCGCCGTGCTTACCGCCTACGATTTTCCCACGGCGAAGCTTATCGATCAGAGCGGCGTTGACGTTGTGCTGGTCGGCGATTCGTGCGGCATGGTCGTGATGGGCCGCGAGAATACCCTTGGTGTGACGATGGACGAGATGGTCTACCACACGCGGATCGTGTCGGCGGCGGTGGAGCACGCGTTGGTAGTCGGCGACATGCCGTTCCTCTCCTATCAGATATCGTCCGAAGAGGCTGTGCGGAACGCGGGCCGGTTCGTTGCCGAGGCAGGCGCGCAGGCGGTGAAGCTCGAAGGACCGGCGCAACGGTTCGGCGATACGATTCGCGCAATCCTCGATGCAAGTATTCCGGTCATGGGGCATATCGGCCTGCAACCGCAATCCATCCACCAGCTTGGCGGATACAAAGTGCAAGGGCGGGATCCGGAAAGCCGCGCCCGGCTAATCGAAGAAGCAAAGGGGCTCGAAGACATTGGGTGCTTCGCACTGGTGCTCGAATGCGTACCGGCGTCGCTTGCGAAGGAGATCACGGATGCCATTTCAATCCCCACCATCGGTATCGGCGCCGGACCCCACTGCGACGGGCAAGTGCTCGTGATGCACGACATGCTGGGAATGGGCAAGTACACGAAGTTTTCTAAAGTTTATTTTGATGTGGGCGCAGCGATGAAAACCGCATTTGAAGCATACGTGGCCGAGGTCAAATCCGGCGCGTTTCCGGCGATGGAGCAGTCGTTCGAGTGATTGTGATTGTGATCGACACGGCCGATACGATGCGAGCGTGGTCGGAAGAGCAACGGTGCGCGGGCAAAACGATCGGATTCGTGCCCACGATGGGCGCGCTGCACGAGGGTCACGCGAGCCTGATGCGCGAGTCGTCGAAAAAGAATGATGTCGCGGTGGCGAGCATTTTTGTGAATCCGGCGCAGTTCGCCCCACACGAGGATTTTGACAAGTATCCACGGACGTGGGACGCGGACGTGGCTTTGTGCGAGGAATGCGGCATCACCGCCATCTACGCGCCGCAGAAAGAGGTGCTGTATCCGCCGGGCTATGCGACGTATGTGAATGTCGAGGGCCTGTCCGAGGGTCTTTGCGGCGTGACGCGGCCTGTTTTCTTCCGCGGCGTTGCGACGGTCGTGGCGAAGCTGTTCAACGTCGTGCGCCCGCACCGCGCGTATTTTGGGCAGAAGGATGCGCAGCAATGTGCGGTCATTAAGCGCATGACGGAAGATCTCGAGTTTGGAATTGAGATTGTGATTATGCCGACCGTACGCGAGGCGGACGGTCTGGCGATGAGTTCGCGCAACCGGTATCTGAACGCGGACGAACACGAGCGCGCGTTGTGCCTTTCGCGATCGTTGTTTGCGGCGGAGAAGATGATGCGGGACGGCGAGCGCGATGCGGCGCGCATTGTCGACGCCGTGCGTAAAGGCATGGCGGACGTGCAGATCGATTATGTGGAGCTGGTCGACGCGGAAACGATGAGGCCCGTCGAACAAATAGAGAAGCCGATTGTGTTGGCGGTGGCCGCGTTTGTCGGGCAGGCGCGGCTCATCGACAACATCACCTTCGAGGTCCCCCAACCATGCTGCTGACGATGTTGAAGAGTAAAATCCACCGTGCGACGGTCACGCAGGCCGATTTGAATTACGTCGGCAGCCTGACGCTCGACCCGGATTTGATGGAAGCCGCGGACATCCTCGTGCACGAGAAGGTGCAGGTGCTCAACGTCAATACTGGCGCGCGCTTCGAGACGTATGCCATCGAGGGCAAGCGCGGGTCCGGCGTCTGCTGTCTCAACGGCCCCGCCGCACGGCAAGGGCAGCCGGGCGATATCGTCATCGTGCTGACCTACGCCGAGATGAACCGCGACGAGGCAAAGGTGCACAGGCCAAAGAATGTGCATGTGGACGAGAAGAACCGGATTACGGAGATTGTGACGAAGCCGGAGGCGAATGGGGTATAGTTTTCCGGGCATGATGTCGTTTTGTGAAGGAGCCTCCCGTGCTTCATTTGCTTCGTTCCGCGCCCACTCCCGAGCAAGTGACCGAGATGTTAGAGTTTTACAGCTACATCAAGTTGGCTGTCGATATTCGGCGCGAGGTCTTGGCCGGTGGCGGTGAGATGCATGCCGATTGTGAGGCCGTGTTGCTTGAGAACGGGAGCCGCCAAATCGATATCTGGGGTGCCGATTGGCGCCCCAAGAGAAATCTTGTCACGTTTGAGTCTTTGATCAATATTCGACCGTGGGATGGAAATAACGGAATGGAGATTGCCGACGCGGCACTGCGACGCAAGATAGAGACAATTGTGCGAAGGATTTTCGATGCCGAATCCCCTCAGAATTCGTGAGCGATACATGCGCGACAATCTGTCCGTACGCATTGGAGGGATTGCCGCCAATCTATCGCGCATCTACTCATTTTCACAGGATATCGGTAGCTGCGAGGAAGTATTGGACTTGATAAACGAAACGATCCATTTCGTTAACTGGACGATGATTGATCCGACGATCGAGTGCAGTACGTCACACGTGTTGGCAGATTTGGCCGCCTTATTGGAAACATGGAAACGAACTTGTCAGTCGAACTGGGTCGATGATACAGAGCGGCTCGTGATATCGAGTGCGGCCCAGGAATGGGCGCAGCGAATTCTGCAGTGCTCAGGACTGCTGAACCGAGCGAAACCTGCCTAGCACGGCGGCGCATGCGGAAGTGAAAAGTTTCCCTCCCAAACGTTATAATTTCTTCTCCGTACGCATGAAACTTGGATTCTAAACAAAAGATGCCTCCGATCCGTGTCCGCATTGCCCCGTCGCCGACGGGCTTTTTTCATATTGGCAACGCCAAGACGGCGTTGATTAACTGGCTTTTCGCGCGTAAGGTCGGCGGCACGTTTATCTTACGGTTGGAAGACACGGATTCGGAGCGGAGCGAGGCGCAGTACGCGGACATTATTTGCGAGGGGTTGCGCTGGCTGGGGATCGACTGGGACGAGGGGCCGGCGTTTGGCGGGGAGCCGGAGAAGGGCCAGCACGGGCCGTACCGGCAGTCTGAGCGCGCGGACATTCACCGGCGCGAGGCGCAGCGGCTTGTGGACGAAGGCAAGGCGTACCGCTGCTACTGCACGAAGGAGGAACTCGACGCGGAACGCGAGCGCGCGCAGGCGGAGAAGCGTCCGCCGCGGTACAGTGGGAAGTGCCGCAACTTGACGCCAGAGCAGATCGCCGCCATGGGCGACCGGCCGTTCAGTGTGCGGTTCCGCGTGCCGGAGGGCGCGACGGTCATTGACGATCTTGTGCAGGGGACGGTGCGCGTCGAGAACAAGGAGATTGACGATTTCATTGTCGTGAAGCCGAACGGCGATCCGGTGTTTCATCTCGCGGTGGTGATCGATGACGGTCTGATGGAGATTTCGCACGTCATTCGTGGGGACGATCACCTTACGAATGCGTTTCGTCACGTGCTGTTATTCAATGCGCTTGGATACTCGTTGCCGACGTTCGCCCATTTGCCGATGGTGCTGGACGAGACCGGCAAGAAGTACAGCAAACGGCGACACGGCGCGAACGTGCTCGATTGGCGCGAGGACGGATACCTGCCCGAGACCATTGTGAATTATCTTGTCCTGCTCGGGTGGACGCCGGAGGAAGAGGGCCGCGAGTTGTTCACGCGGCAGGACCTCATTCAAGCGTTTTCGCTCGAACGGCTGGGAAAATCCGCGGCGAAGTTCGACCTCAAGAAGTTGCAGTGGCTGAACGGACAGCACATTCGCATGCTGACGCCGGAGACGTTGCGGGACAAGGTCCTCCCCATTCTGCACAAGGCTGGCTTCAATACGTCGGGCAAATCGTTGGAATGGCTCACGCGCATGGCAGGAATCTGCCAGGAGAAGATTCCGACGTTGAACGAAGTCGTGCCGTACACGGACTTCTTTTTCGTCGCGCCGGCGACGTATGAGGAAAAGGCCGTCGGCAAGCAGTGGGGCAAGCCGGGCGCCGCGGAGCACATGGAGACCATCGTAGCGGCGCTCGATGGCGTATCGTCGTGGGACCATGACACTTTGAAAGCCGCTTTCGAGAAACTCGCCGCCGACAGCGGACAGGGCTTGGGCCACTACGTCCACCCCACGCGGCTCGCGTTGACGGGAAAGAGTGTGGGCCCCGGCCTGTTCGAACTGACCGAGTTGCTGGGCAAGGAAGAATCGCTGCGACGGATGCGCGCCGCGATCGAATTCATCCGCAAACGGGGAGTCGATGCCTGATGAAACTGGTAGTAGCGGGAATCGATCTCGGCGGCACGAACGTGAAGACGGCGATCGTTGCGCGCAACGGCACGCTGCTCGCGAAAGATTCGCGTCCGACCGACGCCGACGAAGGGTTGGAGACCGTTCTCGACAACATGTCCGCGAGTCTTGACGCGGCGATGGAAGAGGCGCACGCGGACCCGAGCGACTTGGTCGCCATCGGCATTGGCGCACCGGGACCGATGAACTGGCGCACGGGCGTCGTGTTCAGTCCGCCGAATTTGCCGGGGTGGGAGAATGTACCGCTGGCGGACCTGATGCGGGAGCGGCACAACGTAGCGACGTATGTTGATAACGATGCGAACGTTGCGTGCTGGGGCGAATTTTGGTCGGGCGCGGGTCGGGAAGTGGATTCGATGGTTTGCCTGACGCTCGGCACCGGCGTTGGCGGCGGCATCGTTGTGCATGGGCGGTTGTTGCGCGGGCCGGACGGAACCGCGGCGGAGATCGGGCACATGTGCGTGGCGCGGGGTGGACGCGACTGCAACTGCGGCGCGCGTGGGTGCCTCGAACAGTACGCATCCGTCACTGGTATGGTGCGGACCGCGGTCGAAGGCATCGAGCAGGGGAAGCGAACGGTACTTACGGACATGTGCGGCGGCGACGTCGAGCGTATTGACGGCAAGATGATATCCGATGCCTTGGCCCGTGGGGACGAGTTTGCGGGTTGGGTGATGCACGAGACGGGCGTCTGGCTGGGCACGGCAGTAGGCAGTCTGATCAACCTGCTCAACCCGGAGATGGTTGTGTTTTGCGGCGGCATGATTGCCGCGGGCGAGGCGCTGTTCGCGCCGATTCGGAAGACGGCAAAGGAACAGGCCTTTGAAGTGCCCGCGAGCCGCGCCGTCATCGTGCCCGCGGGACTCGGCGCGGACTCGGGCGTCATTGGCGCGGCGGGGTGCGCATTGCAGCGGTATGAAGAGGAAACCAAGGTGCGCGGGTAGCCGCCCACGGCGACACGAACGGCGTAGAGTTGTACGGATCGAAATGATGAGTGCTATAGGAGTAATGAGAGCAACGGGACGGTACGCGCGATTCGCCGCCCCCGGCTCGCGAACCACCGAATGATTGCAATTGTCGATTACAAAGCAGGAAACCTGACGAGCGTGAAACTGGCGCTGGGGCACTTGGGCGTGGAATGCCAGATTACGCGGGACCCCGCCGTGATTCGCGGGGCCGAACGCGTGATTTTTCCTGGTGACGGGGCGGCAGCCGCGGCGATGGACCACTTGCGCGAGCTGGAATTGCTGGAACCGCTGAAAGACGTCATAGCGAAAGGCACGCCGACGCTGGGGATTTGTCTCGGCACGCAGGTGATCTGCGACTGGTCGGACGAGGACGGCGGGGTCGCGTGCATGGGCGTGTTGCCGGGCAGGGTCAAGAAGTTCGTCGCGCCGAATCCGCTGTGCAAGATTCCGCAGATGGGCTGGAACACGATGCGGTTCGCGCGCGAGCATCCCCTCTTCGATGGCATCGAAGACGATAGCGAGTTTTACTTTATTCACAGCTATTATCCGGTGCCGGCATCGCGCGATCTCGTCATGGGCGAGACGCGGTATGCGGACGCGACGTTTGCATCGGCGGTCGGCAAGGGTAACCTGTTTGCGACGCAGTTTCACCCGGAGCGGTCGGGGCGCGTGGGCATGCGGCTGGTCGAGAACTTCACGAAGTGGAACGGGCAATGCTGACGAAACGCATTGTCCCCTGCTTGGATGTCCGGAACCGCAAGGTCACGAAGGGGGTCCGGTTCCAGAACAATATCGACCTCGGCGATCCGATCGAGATGGCCGTGGCGTACAGTGACGGCGGCGCGGACGAACTTGTCTTCTACGATATCACTGCATCGGCGGAACGCAGGCCAATCGACATCGACATGGTGAAGGAAATCGGCAAAGTCGTCCACATACCCTTTGCCGTGGGCGGTGGAATCGAGAGCCTTGACGACATGTATCGCGTACTGCTGGCGGGAGCGGAGAAGGTCTCGGTGAACTCGCTGGCGGTGCGCAACCCAAACGTAATCGCCGAGGGCGCCCGCATTTTCGGCGCCCAGTGCATCGTTCTCGGCATGGATCCGGTGAAGGTCGATGATCCTGCGAGATTCTCCAGCGGCTATGAAATCACCACGCGGGGGTTCCGCGAGCGCACGGGCATGGACGCGCTCGAATGGGCGAAGCGCGCGCAGGACCTCGGGGCTGGCGAAATTGTTGTCAACTCAGTCGATGCCGACGGCACGCGCGCGGGGTTCGAATTGACGCTTACAAAACTAATTTCGACCAACGTCGGGGTACCCGTAGTCGCGTCCGGCGGCGCGGGTATGCCGCAACATTTGATCGACGTTTTCAAGATCGCGCATGCGGACGCGGCGATCGTCGCGAGCATGACGCATACCGGCGACTATACGATCGCGGCGATCAAGAAGGAATTGGACGCGGCCGGCGTACCCGTGCGGAAGAAGTGGTAATCGCCACGAAAGAACACAGAGAATACAGCGCGACATAGCGGCAAACGAAGGGTGCGTTGGCGTTCAGGGGACAGGGTCCAGGGTTCAGCAGATCGGGAATTGGGTAGCAGGATTTCAACTGGCCGCAAGGGAACACAGCGCGGCATAGCCGCAATCAAGTGGTTTTCTCCATCAATTTCAAATCTCAAGATTTCAGAATACGATGCGCCAAAGCCAAAGGGCTTACGCGAGAAGTGCAGAATTCTTTAGATATCTTCGGCAGAATCGATATGTAGAGAGGTGACTTTGTGATTCTGACCGTAACACCAAATCCCTGTGTTGACAAAACGGTCTTCATCGACAAACTGAAGGTCGGCGCGTTCATGCGGTCACACAAGTGTACGTGCATTCCCGGCGGCAAGGGCACCAATGTATCGCGGGCCGTCAAGTTGATGGGGCGCGACACGAAGGCGATGGTGGTTGTCGGCGGGCATCCCGGGCGTCATGTTGTCGAAATGATCGAGCAACAGGACGGCATCGAATGCGTGCCCGCGTGGGTCGCGTCGCAGACGCGGACGATTACTACGGTGCTCGAGGAACCGATTCACCGTCAAACCGCATTCTTCGAGCCGGGATCGCGTGTGACGGAGACTGAGGCGCGCGGGATAGTCGAGACGTTTCGACGTGCCGTTGCAGGCGCGCGTGTAGTGGCGTTCAGCGGGACGGTTTCCGATCCGGCGATCTCTTGGTTGTACGGCGAACTGATCCCAATCGCGAAGAACGCGGAAGCCATCACGATTCTCGATTCGCACGGCCCGGAGTTTGCTCGAGGAATTGAGGCCGTCCCGTACATGGCCAAGCCCAACGTGGCCGAGCTACAAGAATTCGTCGGGTTCACACTAACGAACTCGACAGAGCAGCTCCGCGCAATCGACGTTCTTCATGCGCGCGGGATCGGCCTTGTTGTACTGTCGCTCGGAAGGGAAGGAGCGATTGTATCCAGCGGCGCGGGTCGCTTTCAGGTTATCCCGCCCGCGATTCGCGAGGTCAACGCGGTCGGCAGCGGAGATGCGCTGGTTGCGGGGCTCGCAATCGGGATTATGGAAAAGGCGCCGATCGAGGACGCGGCGCGCACTGCATGCGCCATGGGCACCGCGAATGCCATGTCCTGGGATATCGGCCACTTTCGGGTGGAAGAAGTCCACGCAATTCGAGACGGCGTACGAGTCGTTCGGATGCAGTAGTACTATGCTTGTGTAATTTACATGCCGATCGAAAAGTCTTGACAATCGCGGGATTTCGTTGCAGAATTTGGTTTGTCATAAGGGGTCGCCTTCGGGGGAACGGTAAGTCAAACGCCTCCGCGCAACTGCGGAGACGATTGCGAGAGGCAGGTATTGAGCGTGCCTGAACTCGACAAACTTACGTTAAGCGACATGATCCGGGTCGGGAGCGAACTGCGCAAAATCCCGGCCAGCCTTAACTGCATGGAATCGGCCGCAGAGCACGTAGTCGACTATTTTTACGAGAACTTCCGGAATGGCACAACCGGTTCCCGCAATTGCGTTCTCGTGCGGTTCTATCTGACTGTTCCGTTTGGGGAGCTGGAACCCGATCTTCAACTCTTCGCGAGTACCATTTCAGACTGCGGGAGTCTTCGCGCATCGACGAAGTGTATGACGCTGCTCGCCACGAGAGGGGACGATCCGGCCTGGAATTCGCGTATATCGTCGGTTGGGCACAAGGCAATCCCACTCCCGAGCGTCGATGTCGTTTCCAAGATGCCGATGATGTATCAATTGGTCCGGCAATTGGGAATTGAGTTGTCCGACTTTCTCGATCCGACGCCCGAACTGTTTTTGGAAATGGAACAGCGCAACTACAACGTGTTCCATGTCCCAACGGCGCTGAATTCACCCCACATTCCCGCACAGGACAATTTCGTGGTTCCGTTCGGAATCCGATCGGTTTTGGGTTTCGGCGGCTTGCTGCCGGGCGGGGAGCTTTTTGCGGTAATACTGTTCGCGCGCGACGAAATCCCTCTGGAGTCGGCGCAGATGTTCAAGACGGTCGCACTGAACATAAAGACGGCAATACTCAAGTTTTCCGTCGAAAGGAAGATATTTAGCCGGTAGCCATTCACACAGGCGTTTCCGCAGTCGGAAACGCAAACGAACGGGCAATGACAGATCAGCAAGTAGAAATCGACCGCCTGCGGTCTCAGGTGGCATCGCTGGAGCAACTGATCGAGGTTCATGAGGTCGCGGTTCTCGAGCAGACCGCGCAGCGCGATGCGGTGCTTCGGCGCATTGAGCTACAGACAGAGGAATTGAAGCTGTCGAACGCGCGGCTGGAGGAAACGGCGCGTGCGCTCAACGAGAACAAGGCGGAATTGGAGCGCAGCAATTCCGAGCTGGAGGCATCGATAAAGCAAGCGGAGGCCCTGGCCGTCCGCGCGGAAGCGGCAAACCACGCAAAGAGCGTGTTTCTCGCCAACATGAGCCACGAAATCCGCACACCGATGAACGGCGTGATCGGGATGACGGAATTGTTGCTCAGCACCGAACTGACAAAGGAGCAGCGGGACTACGCGGAGACGATTCGGGCCAGCGCGGACGCCCTGCTCACCATCATCAATGACATTCTCGATTTCTCGAAGATCGAAGCCGGGAAGATGTCGATTGATCCCATCCCGTTCAACATGCACGATGCGGTCAACGAAGTCGCCGAACTCATGGCGGTTCGCCTTCACGGCCGGGACGTTGAACTCATCGTTCGAATTCACCCGTCGGTTCCCGAGCGCCTCGTAGGAGATCCGGGGCGCATTCGCCAGATTATTCTCAATCTTGTAGGAAATGCCGTGAAGTTTACGGCGGCTGGACACGTGCTCATCTCCGTGGCCGGTACTCCGTCGCGAGACACGTTGTTCGAAATCACGGTAACCATCGAGGACACGGGTATCGGTATGTCGCCGGATCAACTTGATAAGTTGTTCCAGCCGTTCGTGCAGGCCGACGGAAGCACGACGCGGCGGTTTGGCGGTACGGGACTCGGCCTCTCCATCTGCCACCGGCTCATCGAGCTTATGGGCGGTTCCCTGAAGGTCGCGAGCGAAGTGGGGAAAGGGTCCACGTTTACGTTTGCGATCCGGCTTCCGATTGACGCGAATCCCATGCAGACTCCGCTTCCGATGGCGGCGCTTGGCGGCATTCGCGTGCTGGTAGTCGACGATTACATGCTGAACCGGCGCATACTACTTGAAATGCTCGAGTCATGGGGCGTGCGTGCGCAGGCCGCGGGGTCGGGGGCGGAGGCGATGCGACTGCTGGACGATGCGATCCGGACCGGGCAGGCGTTCGAGATCGCAATTGTAGATCAATTGATGCCTGGAATGAGCGGGGAGCAATTTGCGGAAGCCGTGCGTGCGGACGCGCGGTTTGCCGGCCTGCGCATGATCCTCTACACATCGAGCGGACAGCGCGGCGATGCGAAACGCGCGGAATCGCTGGGCTTTTCGGGCTATTTGATAAAGCCCGTACGGGCTGCCGTACTGATGGACACGCTGGCAACGGTGCAGGCCGCACGCGCCGGGAATGCGGACGTTCCGTTTGTGACGCGCCACACCATCACCGAACGTAATCCCAAGCGATTCGCCGAGCCTCACCCGCGAGACGGCAAACCCCTCTTCCCGATGCGCGTGTTGTTGGCGGAAGACAACGCCGTCAATCAGAAAGTGGCGCTGCTGATGCTCGAGCGTCTCGGGTGCAGCGTCGATGTCGCCGGGAACGGAAAGGAAGCGGTCTCGATGGTGCAGCGGAACGCGTACGATCTGGTGTTCATGGATTGCCAGATGCCCGAAATGGACGGTTACGAGGCGACTGGGGAGATACGGCGCGCGCAAGCGGAAAGCGAGCGAATTCCGATCGTTGCAATGACTGCGAACGCCATGCAGGGTGATCGCGAGCGGTGCATCGAATCGGGAATGGACGATTACATCAGCAAGCCCATCAACCCCGACGCGATCCGGGCGGTGCTGCGGCGATTCTCGAATAAAGCGCAGGTAACATAGGCCGAACGACGCGGCCCTAGGCGGTGCGGCTGAATGAGGGCACCGCGCAATCGGCGAGGCGCACACCGAGTACCTGAACGTTTGGAGGGGATTCGGAAATCCGCGCTGCATCCTTTTCTGTCACGAGCACCGGCTTGTTCCCTTGCAGGGCATCGTCAGGGATGCACGTGTGGTCGCGGTAATACCGCCTTTCGGCGATACGCGCACCCAAGGACTCGAGTGTGGCGGCAAAACTCTCCGGCCGCGCGATTGCACACGCAACGATAATCTCCAATCCGTTGAGAGTCTCCAGCGGGAGTTCTTCTCCGGTTGCGAGCGATCGCAGGGGGCCCGGAGCGTGACGTGTCGTCCGAATGGGCGCCGAGGGACACGATTGGTCCAAATGGTCTGCCAGCCCCTCAATTGCGGCGACAGGTGCACGGTCGCAATGGGTCAGAATTACGTGTGTCGCCCGTGCTGCCGCGGCAACGGGTTCGCGCAGAATTCCGCGCGGCAACAATCGTCCGTTACCGAACGGATTCGTTGCGTCGATGACGAGCACATTTTCATCGCGCGCAAGCCGCAAGTACTGATACCCGTCGTCGAGGATGAGTACGTTGCAGCCGAATTCATCGATGGCTTTTCGGGCAGAAGCTACGCGATCAGCCGATCGGGCGACGATTACGTTTTGCACGCGTCTCGCGATCATGGCCGGTTCATCGCCGATGATATCGGCTTTCGCGTTGGCGTCGCTGCCGCGAACGCAGATGGTCTCGTTCAGCCGCTGTGTCGCGCCGTATCCGCGCGTCAAGACCGCTACACGGTTGCCCGCAGCGACTTCCGCCTCCGCGCGCTCGATTACCGCTGGGGTTTTGCCGGTGCCGCCGACCGTAAGATTGCCGAAACTGATGACGCGGGCGTTGACCTTCACGGGGGTGCTCATTGCACGCACGAGCATACCGGCGCGGTACACGGGCGTTGCGGCGGATAGGAGCGCGTCGAGATACCAGGGGATCGGCTCGTTGTTGCGGATTTTGTCCGAGAGCGAATCGAATAGGGTCATTTGGGTGCGAAGCGTTTGCCGCTGAACTGGCGCACGAGCCCCTTGAGTTCGAGCAAGGTGAGCGCGCTGAGCGCCTGCGAGACGCTGACGCGGCACGCCTGCGCGATTTCGTCGACGTGCGAGCCGTTTGGCGAGAGCACATCGAGTATGCGCCGCTCTTCGTTTGTCGACGCGTCTTGCTTCGGCGGGTCGGCACGCGGCGGCGCGGACTGTTGCGGCACGACCGATAGCTGCGGCCGCGACGGCGCGGCGCGGTCCTGCCGGTCTTCATCGGCGGCCGGCGCCGGCTGTGCGCGGTTGGCGACGCGCACATTAGACGGCAACTCGAGTTCGACGAGAATATCGTCCACGGACTCAACCAACTTCGCGCCTTCGCGGATCAGGAGGTGCGGGCCCTGGCTGTTCACGACGCCGATTTGGCCGGGAATCGCGAAGACTTCCCTCCCCTGCTCCGCCGCCTGCCTCGCGGTGATGAGCGCGCCACTGCTCAGCGGCGCTTCGATGACGAGGGTGCCGAGACTCATGCCGCTGATGATGCGATTGCGGTACGGAAAGTGTCCGGGAGATGGCGTAGTACCCATGGGAAACTGCGAGACCACGCTGCCGTGCGCGATGATGTCCCTCATCAGTTCGGCATTTTGCTGCGGATACACGATATCCACGCCGCACCCGAGCACGGCGATCGTGTTACCACCGGCGTCGAGCGCGCCCCGGTGCGCGGCGGAGTCGATGCCGTTGGCCATTCCACTCACGACCGTGACGCCCCGCGCGCCGAGTTCGCGGCCGAACTTTTCCGCCATGCGAATTCCGTACGGAGTGGCGCGGCGCGTGCCGACGATTGCGACGCAGGGTTGTTCCGCCTCGAGCATGCGTCCGCGAATGAATAGTAGCAGCGGCGGATCGTAAATCTCCGCGAGCCGCAGCGGGTACGCGGGGTCTTCGAGTGTGATCAGGGAGGCGCCCGCTTTGGCCATCGCGGCTTCCTGTCCCGCCACATCGGCTACGTCGCTATATTGCGCGATGCGCTCGGTAAGTTTGGGGCCGACGACTTCTTCGAGCGCGCGCCGGCTGGCGTTCAGTACCGCTTCCGGCGTACGGAACCGCGCCAACAGACGTATGAACATCGCCGTGCCCACGCCCGGCACGAGCGCGAGTGTGACCCAACTACGTTGTTCATCGGTTAGCGGCATGTGAATCGTGGACTATCGTACTTGATACTTCGATTGAACTTGTTGCGCACCACGCGACCATGTTAGCGAATACAGGTCACGAATTAGTAGTCTATGCCTCACCCGATGGAAAAGCGACTTCACATCTCGCCCGGCATGCGGGCGATGCTCGACTATCCAAAGTTTTCGGGGCCGACGCGGCTGCTGATTCTGGAAACCGAGTATTTTTTTGATAAGAGCTGGGTCCGCGCGGCGGAGTCGCTGGATTGGGCGGTCGCGACCGTTTCCTCGGCGATGACGGGTGGGCTTACGCGGGACCAGGTGGCCTCCCTGTTTCGAACGGTCGCGGAGTTCAAGCCGCATTTCATTCTTACGTCCAACTACGCGGGGATGGACGAGGGCGGGCTGTTTTCGCGGTTCTTCGAGGACGCGCGCATTCCCTACGTGAGTTGGTTTACGGACACGCCCCGCATGATCCTGTACAACCGCGTTGTCCACTGCTCGCCGTACAGCGTGGCGGCGACGTGGGAACGCGGGTATACGGCGCACCTGAAATCGCTCGGCTTTGAGCACGTGCACTTTATGCCGCACGCGACGGACCCAGGACTTTTTCGGGGCCCCGCGTTGGAGACGCATACGCGCGAACTGGCGTTTGTCGGCGCGTCCATGATCACGCATGCGGAGGAAGCATGGGAGAAACTGCGCGCATTCCCGGCCATTAGCACAGCGGTGCGCGAAGCGCTCGACAGCGGGCGGATGTCGCGCGAACAATTTGCCAAGGGCGTGGAAACGATTATCGACCCGTGGCTCCTGGGCCGGTGCGCGCCTCGGGAGCGCCGTCATCTCGAGCTATGCCTTGTCTACGAAGGCACGCGGCGAATCCGGGCCGCGTTGGCGTTGCGCCTCGCACCGCTCGGCCTTGAGGTCTACGGCGACCCCGACTGGAAAGACGTTCATGATCGCAGCTTTGGAGACATCGGCTACTTCGATGCGCTTGCGCCCTTTTATCAATCGACGGCAATTAATATCAATTCCACCAGTATTCAGATGGCAAGCGCGGTGAACCAGCGCGTGTTCGATTGCCCCGCCGCGGGCGGGTTTCTGATTACGGATGCGCAGGACGACTTGGAGGAACTGTTCGACCCCGATGCCGAGTGTATCACTTACCGTTCCTTGGACGAACTCGTAGAACTCATCGCGCGTTACCGTGCCGACGCGTACGAGCGCCGCCGCGTAGTCGCGCAGGCACAGGCGCGCATCTTCGCGCAACACACGCACGCGCACCGCCTGAAGTCGCTGGAAGACTATCTGCGCGACCGGTTCGCGTAACGTGGAGGCGTTCAGCCGAAGTGTTCCATCACCCACCGCGCGATCGTGCGCAGGCGGTGCGCGTAGGTGTGTTCGCCCAAAATGCGCGTGCGCGCGGCGTTAACGATCGCGGCACGGGCACTCGCTCTTGCGCGAAAATGCGCCAACTGATCGCGGCATTCGTCTATTGACGCAAACGTTGCGACCTCCGTTGAATCGAACAAACGCGCCAGATCGCTTTGCCTGTCGGTTAACAAGAAACCACCTGCCGCGGGGCAATCGAACACGCGTTGGTTCACCGCGGCGGGCATCTGGATGCTTGTGAAGTTCAGATTGACGGCGCACTCGCGATAGAACGCCGGCAGAGCGTCGAAGTAATGAACGGGCGGCATCGCATCCGCGACGACCGTTTTCCACGCGCCGTCGCCCCGCACCTGCACGCCGTCCGGCGCCAATTGCCGCAAGGCATCGTGGCGCAGGCGCCGCGTGCCTTCGAGAAAAAACAGCATTTCCAGATGCCGGCTTTCCTCGGGGTCCAACGCCGACGCCGCTTCCGCTCCAATGATGGAAGCGAGCCCGCGCGCCATGTGATCGCGCGTGACTGCGCCGACGGCAAAGGCCCCTTCTGCCAGTACGGACAGTTTTGGCTTCTCGCGGACTGCTTGCCATGCGCGCTCGGCGAACTCGACCGTCGAGTTACCGACGAACGCCGGGGGATGCATCGCGAGTTCCGCCGGTCCCGCGTTGAACAGCGTCGTATCCGCCGCGAGCGGCAGCCAGTGCACGTGGGGAAAACCTACGGCGCGCAAGTAGGGGGCGTACGATTCATCCCACGTGAGCGCCATCGCATGATTGGAGGCATAGGTGGTCCGTCCCATGACAATCGTGCGGGGATTGTCGACAAACCACGCCACGTACGGAACGCGCAAGTCATGGAAGAAGCGCGCCCACATCCCGTCGACATCCATCCCGGCAAGGTTGATTGACAGGATGAAGTCGGGACGCGTCGTTACGATCGCATCGAGCAACTGCGCGATTTGTTCGCGGGACGCCGCGCCCTCCATGGCCGTCGGAACGGACGCAACCTGCCACCCGATGCCGCGCGCCGCGGCTTCGCATGCACCATCGAGCCAATATTGGCTCCGTAGAACGAGTACGCGCGGGACTTCGCCCGCGAGTTTGTCGTAGCTCATAATCGATCGGAGCCGACCGGTAATACGGAGGCGCGGTTCATTCATGCGGCAAATCGTACCACTGACGGGTGGCGAACCTGGAACGGAGCGCGAGTCGGACACAGTGTTATACTGCGAGGACAATTCGCAATGTCTCCGCATAAGGGCCGACCATGAAGTACTTCGCACTCCTCCTCATCACCGCGACGCCGTTTGCGGTTGTGGCCGGCCCCGATGTGACGACGTTTCAGATTCACTCGCCGTACGCTCCGGAAGTCGATATCGGTTCAGACACTGCGATCGTTTACGGTGTGGGCCGAACGTTTGCGCAGCGCGCCGCGGAGTGGCGCGCGAAGGGGTACGACGTGTCGCTCATGACCGGAATTGCATGGGGCGATTACGGCGCGTACTACGGCGAGGGCGAGGCATTCAAGAAAGGCGAAGTGCAAACCGAACGCGATGGCAGGTTGCGCATGCACGGCAACAGCACGAATGTCGGTTACAACGTGCCCACAGTTGCATATATCGAGTTCGTGAAAAAATACATTGACCCGGCGCTGGACGCGGGCGTGCGCGCGGTATATCTCGAAGAGCCGGAGTACTGGGCGAACACGGGCTGGAGCGAGGCGTTCAAGCGGGAGTGGGAACAGTTCTATGGCGAGCCGTGGCGGGCGCCGGATTCGAGCGCCGATGCACAGTACCGGGCGAGCAAGTTGAAATACGAACTTTATTTCAACGCCCTGCACACGGTGTTCGCGCACGTGGACGAGCGCGCCAAGACGATCGGCCAGACGATCGAATGTCACGTGCCCACGCACAGCCTGATCAACTATGCGCAATGGGGCATCGTCAGCCCGGAGTCGCATCTCATTGATATCCCGCAATTGGACGGGTACGTCGCGCAGGTGTGGACCGGCACGGCACGCTCGCGGAACTCGTACGAGGGTGTGGCGAAAGAGCGCACCTTTGAGACTGCGTATCTCGAGTACGGGCAGATGGTGGCGATGACGCACCCGACCGGCAAGAAGCTGTGGTTCCTTCATGATCCGGTCGAGGACAATCCCAATCGCAGTTGGAACGATTACCGTTACAACTACGAGTGCACGGTCGTGGCGTCGTTGATGTGGCCGACCGTGCACCGCTTCGAGGTCATGCCGTGGCCCGACCGGATTTTTCGCGGGCAGTATCCCAAGGTGGATCTGGACTCGAAGACCGGCGAGCGAGAAGGCATTCCCGCGGACTACGCGCTGGAGATGCTGACCGTCGTCAATGCGCTAAACGACGTCGGACAGCACGACGTCCGGTTCGAGTGTGGAACGCGTGGCGTCGGCGTCATCGTATCGGACACGATGATGTTTCAGCGCGCCGACCCGACACCGAGCGATCCCATGCTCGGGTCATTCTACGGGCTGGCGCTTCCCTTACTGAAGGTGGGCGTTCCCGTCGAGATGGTACAGATGGAGAACGCCGGTTATCCGAATGCGTTCGGCGACTGCAAGGTGCTCCTGCTCACCTACGAGCATCAGAAGCCGCTGAAGGCGGCCTATCATGAAGCACTTGCGGGATGGGTCCGCCGCGGCGGTTGTCTGATTCTCGTGGACGATGGACGGGACCCGTATCACGCCGTTCGGGAATGGTGGAACGATCAGGGCGCGTCGGAGGCAAAGGCGTACGACCATCTGCTCGGCGTTCTCGGCGCCGGGGAAACCGCGTGGAAGAATCCCGTGGTGGTTGGGGGCGGCTTCGTTCGGGCAATTGCGCAGAGTCCGGCGCAGCTTTCGCGCGAAAAAGGCGGCGCGGAAAAAGTGCGCGGGTGGGTTGCGGAGATGCTCCGGCAGCGCGGGGAAGAACTGCAGACATCTCCGGGCATTTGCATACGGCGCGGTCCGTACATCGCGGCCGGCGTGTGTGACGAGTCGCCACTGGAAGTGCATTCGATGACGGTCTGGGGTAAGTGCGTCGATTTGTTCGATCCCGGACTGCGCATTGTGGACAATTTGGTCCTCGGCCCGAATCAGCGCGCGTTTCTCTATGATCTGTCCTATATCAAGCGGCACCGTTTTGGCCCGCAGGTTGTTGGATCGAGCAGCCGCATCCGCAATGCCCGCGAACTACCGGGTGCATACACATTCACCGCCCGCGGTCCCGCCGGCACAACGGCGAGACTTCGCGTGTATCTTCCGTCCGCCCCGCGCAGCGTCACGACCGACCCGCAGTTGGACGTGAAGCAGGAATGGGACGCGTCGTCGCAGACGGCGCTGATCGAACTGCCCAATCGCGCGGAGGACGTGCGCATCACCATTGCGTATTGATTTTGTGGGGCGGCTCGGGCATTTGCTACAGTTCCCATTGGGTTTGCGGAGTATCAGGTAATGCTTGAAGACCGTTTTTTGCAGTTGATCAGTAACCACACGCGCGTACCGATCCCGAGGGTGGTCAAGACTATCGAGTTGTTTTCGGGCGGCGCGACGATTCCGTTTGTCGCGCGTTACCGAAAAGATGCGACGGGCAATCTGAACGAGGTGCAACTCGAGGCGATTGCGGAGCAGCATGCGTACTTTGCCGAATTGACGTCGCGGCGCGCGTTCGTGCTCGATGCGATCGAGAAGCAGGGACAACTGACGGATTCCCTCAGGGCGGCCATCCTCGAGTGCACGAGCCAAACGTTGCTCGAGGATTTGTACCTTCCCTACAAGAAGGCCAAGCGCACCAAGGCGACGGTGGCGCGCGAGAAGGGCCTTTCGCCCCTTGCCGATTTCATTTGGGCACAGACGGCAGGCGATCAACCGCTCGAGACGTTTGCTCAGACCTTCGTGCGTGCGGAGAAGGCCGTCGCGTCGGTCGAGGAGGCAATGGAAGGCGCGAAGCATATCCTTGCGGAACGCGTGTCGGTTGATTTGGAGGCGCGCGCGCTTGTCCGCGATCGCATGCATCAGCATGGAAGTATCGCGGCGCACCCGACGAAGAACGCCGAAGGGAAGCACACGAAGTTTGAAGCGTACTATACGTTCTCCGAACCGGTCGCGAAGATTCCCTCGCACCGGTATCTCGCGGTCCATCGCGGAGTGAAGGAAGGGTTTCTGCGTATGGAACTTGCGTTGGACGACGCGCGCATGGTCGCGGAGTTGCAGGGGAAATATCTGAAGTCTCCCGATGGCGAGTTTGCGGCGCACGTGCGAGAAGTGATTGAGGATTCGTACCAACGACTGTTGCGCCCCTCGATCGAAAACGAAGTCCTGCGTCAGGTCCAGGAACGCGCGGACGCGGAGGCGATTCGCGTGTTCCGCGAGAACGCGCACAACCTCTTGCTTGCGCCGCCCGCGGGACCGATGACGGTAATCGGAGTAGACCCCGGACTGAAGACCGGCTGCAAGCTTGCGGTAATCGACGCGACAGGGGCATTTGTCGAAAGCGCAACGGTCTTCCCGACCCCGCCACAGAACGATTTCGAGACTTCGGAGAAAGTGTTGCTGGCGCTGATTGAAAAGCACCAGGCCAAGGCGGTCGCCATTGGCAACGGCACCGGTTCGCGCGAAGTCGCGAAGTTCATTCGCCAGGCGCTCGCGAAAGTCAGTTCGAATGGGGTGTTCATGGTGCTTGTGAACGAGGCGGGCGCGTCTATCTACTCCGCGTCCAAAATCGCGCGGGACGAGTTTGCGGAACTCGACGTCACGCTTCGCGGCGCGATTTCGATTGCGCGCCGCATGCAGGATCCGCTCGCCGAACTTGTGAAGATCGAGCCGCGGCATATCGGCGTCGGACAGTACCAGCACGACGTGAACCAGCGCGCGCTGCGCGAGGGCCTGCACAAGACGGTGGTCTCGTGCGTGAATGCCGTCGGCGTAGACGTGAACACGGCGTCGGTCGCATTGCTGAAGTACGTAAGCGGAATTCAGTCCGATACGGCGGTGAACATTGTCGCGTTCCGGACGGAACACGGCGGATTCAAGAACCGCCGGGAGCTCCTGGAAGTGCAAGGCGTGGGGCCCAAAGTGTTCGAGCAATGCGCGGGGTTCCTCCGCGTGCGTGGCGGGGACCAGCCGCTCGATGCGACCGGCATTCACCCCGAGGCCTATCCCGTGGTCGAGCAGTTGGCCGGGCGGATTGGCGTGGACGTGCCGACCTTGCTCGAGAAGCCGTCGCGGGTTGACGAGATCGACCTGCGCGCCCTCGAAACGGAGACCGTCGGCGCGCTCGCGCTGCACGATATTCGCCAAGAACTGCACAAGCCAGGCCGCGACCCGCGCCGCGAGTTCAAGGTCCCCAAGTTCCTCGATGGCGTGGACTCGGTCCAGGCCCTGGAAGAGGGCATGGAAATAGAGGGTGTCGTTACGAATGTCACGGACTTCGGCGCGTTCGTTGACATCGGCGTGCATCAGGACGGCCTTGTGCATCTGTCGGAACTCGCGAACCGGTTTGTGCAAGACCCGCGTGAAGTCGTGCGCGTCGGCGACGTGGTCAAGGTGAAAGTCATCAAAGTGGACAAGGCGCTTCCGCGCATTTCGCTCTCGATCAAAGCGCTGCTTCCGCCGCCGGAGCCGCGGCAGCGCCCGGAGCGCGCCGAGCGCCGTCACCATGCGCCGCACGACCAACCAGCGGGCGCTCCGCCCGCGCACGGGCGTCCACACGAACACGCACGCCCGCACCACGGCCGTGACCGCGGGCGCGACGAACACCGGGACGGACATGATCGTCCACGCGAACGCAAGCCCCAGCGCGACGAACGGCCGCGCGACGACCAACGGGCGCCCCGTCGTCCCAGCCGGCGCGACAAAGAAACCGCGGCGGAATTGAAGTCGGCCATGCGCGGGAGCAAGGGCGGTCAGGCCATCAAGCATGCGGACAACGGCGGCGGACCATTGAACACCCAATTGGCCGATCAACTTGCGGCGCTGCGCGAGAAACTCGGCGCGTAACCGCGCACGCGCGGTTCCAACATGACCCCCGCGCCGAGGTTTGCGCGTTGGTGGTGGGCGGGGTTCCGCTCGTCGTTAGCGATGCTGCCGCGGGCCCGGACGCGGCGTAGTCTGAAACTGGCGATACGCCAACTGCTCTGTCCCATCGATCTCTGGCGCTACTACGAACTCGCGGCAGTGCTCGACTCGATTACAGCCAGCGATCGGGCGTTAGACATCGGCAGCCCAAAGGTCCTCGCCGGCTTCGTCCGGGCAGCGGCGGGGTCCGCTGTCATCTGCTCCGATATTGCGGCGGACGCGCTACCGCGATCGCAGCCCGGATTGGAGTTCATGCAGTGCGACGCGATGCGCCTGCCGTTCGCCGATGCATCGATCTCCACGTTGTACAGCGTCAGCGCGATCGAGCACATCGCAGGGACCGGCGACAGCGTCGCCATGCGCGAAATTGCGCGCGTGCTCGCCCCGAACGGTCTCGCGGTAGTCACGGTGCCTATCGTGCCCAAGTACGAAGAGCGCTGGGTTGACGCCGATCCGTACGGCAAGCAGGCGCGGGATGCGCGTGGGCGCGTGTTCTTCAGCCGCTACTACGACTGGCCCGCGCTCGACGACCGCATCGTATGCGCTGCCGAGTTGCACGTGAGGGCCATGCACGCGTGGCAAGAATCGCCGGCCGGTTGGTACGCGCGTTATTGCCGCGCAACGGCGCGTCCCGCTTCGCTGCGATCGATCGGTACAAAGCTTTTCGACCCGGTATGGGCCGCGCGATGTATTGTGCCGGTGGATGGCGGTCCCTCACACGTTACACGGCACGGAATCGCGGCGATTGTGTTCGAGAAACGCGGAAAGTAGTTTCGGTCGATTGTGAACGCAGGAATCGATTCATGACCGATGGGCCACACAGGCCTCATGCAGAAACAATCAATAGAATAGCCGGGATATTTCCGCTGCGATCTCCTCCGGCGTACGGGTTGCGGCATCGATGGAATGATGGGCCGCCGCCGCGTACAAGGGAGTGCGCGCCGCCAGAACGTCGGCGAGTTCATCGACCGCGGACTTCGAGCCCGTTAGCGAAGGGCGGCTGGCGTCGTCCTTGATGCGCGCGGCAAGTACGGTCACGGGCGCCTGCAACCAGAAGACGCGGCCGCCGGCGCGCAGCGCGTCGACGTTGGCCTGGCGCAGCACGACGCCGCCTCCGGTATCGATTATACAGTCGGCGCGTGGCGCGACGTGGCGAACCACTTCCGACTCGAGGTCGCGAAACGCGTCCCACCCACGGTTTGAAACGAAATCCACGATCGCGCACCCGGCGCGCCGCTCGATTTCAGCGTCGGTCGAAACGACAGGCCGCGACAGCACCGTTGCCAGCGCCTTCGCTACCGCCGATTTGCCGCTGCCGCGCGAACCGATGAGGACGACATTCATTGCACGCGATGCGCCGTCGAAAACTTACAGAACGTCACGGCGCTTTGCTCCCCGAACTTGCGCTCGAACCGCTGGGCGTGACCTGAAACTCTTCGAGATTGTCGCCCAGGTCGCCGGACTTTGGTGTCTCATCCGGCGAAGATTGCGGTTGTGCGGGGGCACCCTCGGGAGCGGCGCCGGTGGGACCGGTCTGCGCCGGCTTACATGACGCTAGCGACAGCGCGACGGCGATCACGAACAAGCATATCCTTCGCATGGATTCGGACCTCCGCGGACATAGTAACGACAAAGGCACCCCCGGCGCACCGAGGGTGCCTGGATAACGTTGTCGGGGTATCGAGCTAGCGCTTTTTGCTGGCGCTGCTGCCGCCGGTGTTCACCTGGAACTCGTCTAGGTTGCCCAGCGCATCGCCACCGCTTGCCGAGGTGTCCGCCGCAGGCTCCGCCGAAGGAGCATCCGCGGGTGCGGGCGCCGCATCGGCGGGTGCAGCCGGCGCCGGTTCAGCAGGGGCAGGCGCGGCGTCTGTCGGCGCGGGTGCCGGTTCGGC